>SLAA01000221.1 GCA_007127105.1 Spirochaetales bacterium
ACATGGTGAATGCAGCCAAGGCCAGAAGCTCAAGCCGACATTTTGAGAAAATTCGCGGTGAGCATGGTGTCTTTCATGAAGTATGGGACATACCGGTAATTGGCACCGTCTTTGACCACGCGCAGGCGTTGTTTGGTGTAGAGCTGGAGTACGAAACGCAAAAGCTCAGTTGACCGTATCTAGATGTCCCCTATGAGGAAGCGCTGCATGTTCTCATTGAGCTGAGTCGAGGAGACTCTGTTCTCGTCACCTGCGTTATCAAGGTCTTGAGCTATGTCTCCCAGGCGCTGCACTGTGCTGTGCATTGTGGCGGCGCCTGAACGAACCGTTTGCGAGACATCGGTAAGGCTTACTGACAGTCTGGCGAACTCCTCTATTCGGTGCTGCATGTCGCCAGAGGAATCTCGCACGCTGCCGCTAAGCTCCCGCACTCGTGTAAGGACGATGTCCAGTTCAGACGTCCCTGAGCTCATCTCCTGGGTACGCTGATTCACATTCTGCATCCCACTGTGGAGGGTTACAATCTCGTTGCGGATCTCCTCAAACGCGCCAACTGAGTTCTCCATGCTTTCCATTGAGTTTCGTATCCCATCCGCCATCTCGGTAAGGGTGCCTGAGACGTTCTGGGCGTTCTCTGCCACCTCCTTGGCAAGTTTCTTGACCTCGGTTGCAACAACTGCAAAGCCCCGCCCGGCCTCACCCGCGTGAGCTGCCTCAATTGCAGCGTTCATTGCCAGCAAATCCGTCTGCTGAGAAATAGCGTTAATCAGCCGCACGGTCTCCAACATCGCATCTGTCTTCTCATGAGTGGTCTTGAGTGCCATGAGTGAGTCGCGCATAGTCTCCTCGCTCTGCTCCGCATACGTGGCTAAGCGTTGTGTCTTCTGCATGCGTTCCTCGACCTCGCGTGCAATGGTATGCAGTGAGTCGGTCATCTGCCGAACCGAGGCAGTTGACTCTTCCATAGCGCTTGCCTGTTCACCAACAAGTGAGCTCACCTGTTCAGAGAAGGCGCGAAGCTCCGATGCCTGCTGGTCTGCTGTACGAATCTGCGCATCCAGATTGTCAGCGTTTGCCCCAAGAATATTCCCAACCTGCATGAGCTCGCTTGTTTCGGCCCGCGACTCGGCAACCGCAGCCGTGACTCGTTGTCCGGCAGTCTCGGCCTGGGCCGCGGTGGTGCGTACCTGGCCTAAGGTGACGGTGAGACTGTCCAGGAAGTCGTTAATGCTGTCACCAAGCAGCTTGACCTCGTCAAAGGTTCTCATTGTCAGCCGTGTTCGAAGGTCGGCACGGCCACCACTCCCGAGGCTCTCAAACATTCCACGAATGGTGCTGGTGATCTCGGAGATGGGGCCAACGGTTTGGCGGCAGACGGTACGAAGGTTCATGATGGTCATGACCAGCGAAACAAACCCGATAACCAGTACCATCCGAATCACAACAAAAATGGCAATCTCTCCCTCTACACGCACCATTTCCAGGATCATGAAGACCATGCTTCCAAACAGGCTCACAATTACGAGCGGAGCAAACACGAAACCCAGCGCCAGCTTCCGTTCCAGAGAAAATATTCGGCCGGTAGTCGGCACGCCCTGTGCTCGGCGTTCAAGGTTTCCAACGGTCTGCAAGAACAGCGGCACCGCGGCAATGAGAATTGCCGCCGGGCCCGCGAGAATGGCAGCGGTTAACCGGAGGTAGCTCATGGCGAAGGGCGAGTCCGAGCTAAGACTCAGGCCCGGATACAGGGCTGTTGCTGCAATGAGGGTGGGGCCTACAACGCTCGCCGCAAGAAGCACCAGCAGCAGCCCATTGGCAAAGTTGGCGGTCGCGTTCGCTGCCCGCATGGTAAGCGCTGGTGAGTTATTGTGCGTCTCATACTGCGCTATGGCACCCAGACTGCGACGCAGGAGAAGGGCCGGGATGCTGAGGTACAGCACCAGGAACACCAAAAAAGGCGGTGAAGCCGTCATGAAGTCTCGCAGCAACCTAAGCGGTGGATAGATAACGAAATAACTTGTCAGAACCGGGTACAGTAGCGGAGGTAGCAGCACTGTTGCCGCCGCCATGATGTACAGCTTGAGTCCCTCGTGACGCTTACTGCTGCGGTTTGTGTCTTTTGGCATAGTTAAGACCACCCTTATTCGTGTATATACAACTTTCCGCGTGATATAGTCAAATGCTGCCCCCCTACTTGACATCATGAATATGCTTCACCATGGTACTTGTATATGCAATTCATGGGATCTCGAGTGCGCGTATTTTTCTCAATAGGCGGCCGCTTCTTTCTTCAGGAACTGCGGCGTCCAAACCACTACTTTGTCGCACTGGGCGTGGGTACCATCCTAACGTCCATATCACTTTTGCAGTTTGGTGGTGCGGTAGTATTTCCCTTTCTGGTACCCTTCCTGGTTTCCAGTGTGAGTCGCACCGCAGTGCGCGCCGCGAATCGGAATAAGGAAGTTCTGCTGCGTCTCCCGGCCGAGAGGGAAGACCCAACCTTTGTCATGTGCCGGGATGGGCAGATTGAGGCAGCGCTGGGAAACACCGCAGCTCTGTTTGCGGAGCACTCTGTAACGAACATTAACGACTTTCTGGTAGACGAGTCTGGTGGAGACGCCGTCACCGTGATCTGTGATGTGTCGAGTCTTCCGGATGTAGCCATGGCGCCAGCGCAGGAACTCTACTGCCCGAAACTTGACCGCTGGTACGGCTTGCGTGTCCGCAGTGCTCCCGGAGATCCAGAGCTTCTTGTCTGGCTTAACGACGTGAGTGCTGAACGTCTATCACGTGAGCGCAGCGCCACCGTTCGCCAGTTTCAGATAGCCACACTTGAAGATGCCTCGGGAGTACATCTGCTGACCAACGGTGATGAGCGGCTGGCACAGCTCATTCTGGAGTCGGGATACACAGCAGTCTTCTTTGCGCGTGAGGATACTCCCGGCCAACTTGAGGCGGCTGGTTTTAGACTGTGTCCGGAGGGAAAGCTTGTCCGCTCCGGGAGCATCACTATTGCCCAAAGCTCTCACGCCCCAATTTTCCGCTCTCGCGTGGCTGGACATGCAGTCGCTGCAGACCGCAGTGCCTACGCCGACAGTAGCGAGTTCGACCGTGAGTACCCGGTTGCACCGGACGTGTGCACCTTCATTGACGAGCCGGTGCGGAACCTCGTGAACTACCATGCCGGTGCAACATCTATTGTTGCCTTCAACAAGGCGGGTTCGCCTACCCGCGCCGACCTCACCTTTTTAGAGGCTGCTGTGGATGCGGCACACAGTCTTTTTGTGGCGCTTGATGTAGCAAAGGACCGCGACCTTCGCTTCATTCAGTCAATTCATGGGCTCTGCGCAAGTGCTGAGTTCAGTGATGAAATTACCGGCTCGCATATTTGGCGGGTAAATGCCTACGCTGAGATGCTGGCGCAAGGGCTCTGTGTGGGCGGTGACCTGTGTCGGGATATAGGACAGGTGGCGGCTGCGCATGACATTGGCAAGGTTGCTATTCCGGAACTTGTGCAAGCACCACGGGTCCTAAGTCCTGAAGAGTGGCGACACATGCAGTTGCATACCGTCTACGGGGCGCAGATTCTTGACCGCATGATAGCGCTCAGCGACCGCACTGACGGTCGACTGGTGCTGGCGCGGGATATTGCGCTCAATCATCACCAGCGCTGGGACGGGAAGGGGTATCCAGGGCTATTTGATGCGGAAGGTGTTCAGGTGCGACTTGCGGGCCGAAATCCGCAGTACTACGAGGGATTGCGACCGCCTGTCAGAGAAGAGATTCCGCTTGCAGCACGGATTGTCAGCGTGTGCGATATCTACGATGCACTACGCTCGGCGCGACCCTACAAGACAGCGTTTACCCATTCAGAGGCTGTAGCGCTCATTGAGCGCGATGACCGCAGCGACGCTGGCGGCGAAGACCGTTTTGGGCCGGATGTGTTCGCTGCATTCATGGACAACCGTCACCGCTGCGACGAAATTTTTGAGGAAATGCAGGATATAGCAGAAATCTCACAGAACAGGAGTTAGCACATGGCAAACAGCGAATATTCTGGTTATTGGAAGTCCAATCTGGCTTGGTGACAAGTCCTCGGTATGTACCCGCGTTATTGAACGTCTCTACTCAACATCCGGTGATCTCAACGAAGCCGGGCAGTATGCGTACTACGGCCGCGTGGGCGGGTGCCTTATCACCGGCAACGAGGATGGAGCCAAGCATTGCTCTATGAACATTCTGTACTCCCTGCAGCATATCGGCTATCTGATTCCCCCGCAGGCCGATGCCGGTTGGCTTGGTGAGGCTGGTCCTGGTCCAAGTTATCTCGATGCTGGATCAGGCGGCCCGGATAACGATTTCACGAATCGCAACACCACCTTCATGACCTGGAATCTTATGCACATGGCGCGAATGCTGCGAGAGGCCGGAGGTATACCTTCCTGGGGTAATCAGCGCACCGCATGGGACGCAGGGACTCGTTTTGACTTTGAGAACCCGGAGTACAGATAGACCGAGACCGAGCTACTGCCACCGGCGGCGCTCGAGCAGGGTGCCTGCGTTGCTATGCCGAGGCGGCCTCCGGCCTGGAGTAGAGGTACCCTTGGGCCGTATCACAGCCAGCCTCGCGCAGCCTCTCGGCCTGCTCCATGGTTTCCACGCCTTCTGCTACGACCTTGAATGAGAAGGTTTCAGCCATTGAGCAGATAATCTTCATAAGGCCAAAGCTGCGGGTATCGGTGCAGATTCTCTCGGTGAAGGAGCGGTCTACTTTGAGTTCGTTCAGCTCAATATGGCTGATGTAGTACAGTGAGGAGTAGCCCTTGCCAAAATCGTCAAGTGAGATTGCTACTCCCTGAACCCTGAGAGTGTGGATGACCTCCCGTATTCGTGTTATGTCTTCCACAAAAATATCCTCGGTGATCTCAAGGGTAATTCTGTGTGGGTCTATTGAGAACCGAGCAAGAACCTCGGCTATGTAATCTGCAAAGCCCGCACTCAGAAAGAAGGCGGGTGAGATATTCAGCGCTACCGAAATATGTTCACCGTAACCGCGCTGCAGACGCGGAATCTCGGCCACTACCGTTTCAAATATAACCTTGCTGAAGGCCCCCATGAGACTCGACTGCATAACAAGGGGAATAAACTCATCCGGGCTGACCTGCCCAAACTGCGGAGTGCGCCAACGCGCAAGGGCCTCCACACCGGCAACTGCGCCAGTGCTCAGATTGATCTTGGTTTGGTACTCGGCGCTAAACTCTCTGTTGAGAACCGCCTGTTCAAGGAGGCGGAGCATGTGATGCCGCCGTATAGCCTCGTTCCGCATCGTCTCGGTAAATACCACCGTGCTCAGGTGGGGAGACTCCTTCGCCTTCCGTAGCGCTATTCCTGCGTTTTCATAGCACTCCTCGTACGAAGTTCCGTTGTCTGAGTACTCTGCCACAGCATGAAAATACTCCAGACGATGTCCCAGGCGCTCGGCTGGGAGAAGGTTCGCGGCCTTGCTCATGAAGTTGGAAAATGCGGCTCCAATGTGGCTCTCTTTTCGGTCTTCCACCCAGATTGCAAACTCATCGCCTCCCATTCGGGCGGCAAATTGATGTTCGGTAAGGTCGCCTTGAATCAGTTTTCCGAGGGTTTGTAGTATCTCATCGCCTTTTGCCTGTCCGTAGAGTGAGTTGACAACGCGGAAGCTGCGGATATCCATTAAAACGAGGAAGGCAGAGGGGACACCCGATGCAATACGCTCCTTCACATGACGCTCAAAGTGGAGCCGGTTTGGGAGCCCGGTGAGTCTGTCGGTGTAGGCAAGCTCGCTCATCTTTTGGCGGTTCCGTTCCAGCTCCTCATTGAGCTCCTGCAGGCCCTTCTTTGACGCCTTCAGCGCCGCAATCTCCGACAAGAGCCTTGTCCGCAGAGCATGAATAACACTGCTTG
>SLAA01000173.1 GCA_007127105.1 Spirochaetales bacterium
AGCGAGCGCTAGCATTATTACGAGCATTAGTCCTTCAGGGAGACCCCCGAGGAAATAACGGCACGTAGCAGTACGTGGGAAAGCCGTCCTTCCTCCGGGGGGACGGCTTTCTTTTTGCCCAAAAATGACGAGGAGTAAAGACAATGAGTGAGTTTTTTGTATACGACACCACCTTGCGCGATGGGATGCAGGGCATGGAGATTAGCTTCACACTCGACGACAAAATCCAGATCGCACATCGCCTCGACGAGATGGGCTTTGACTATGTCGAAGGTGGGTTCCCTATGTCTAATGAGAAAGAGGCCGCCTTTTTCGAGCAGTGCAAACGAGAAAACTTCCGACACGCCAAGATCGTGGCCTTTGGTTCAACCCGGCGAGCTGGTACAACCGCTGGCGCCGACCCGCACATACGAGCGCTGCTCGACACAGACACCGAGACGGTGATTGTGGTCGGCAAAACATGGAAAGCGCATGTACACACCGTACTCAAGACCAACGAGGAAGAGAACCTGCGAATGATCTACGACTCCCTCAGCTTTCTAAAGAGCCAGGGGCGACGTGTGTTCTTTGATCTGGAACACTTCTTTGACGGGTACAAGGACGACCCAGACTATGCACTCAAGGTACTCAAGGCCGGTACTGAGGCTGGCGCCGATACTCTCATTCTTTGCGACACCAACGGGGGAACCCTGCCTTCCGAAGTTGCAAACATCATGAAGGCCCTGCCGCGCGAAAACCTTGCCTCCTTGGGAGGCCACTTTCACAACGACTGCGGCACCGCGGTAGCAAACAGCCTTGCGGCTGTAGAAGCCGGTGCAGTTCAAATCCAGGGCACGATCAACGGTTGGGGTGAGCGATGTGGAAACGCGAATCTCTGCGTCTTTGTTCCGAACATCTGCCTGAAAATGGGCCTGAAGCCCAAAGTTGCCGAACACCTGGAGAAACTCACGGTGCTCTCTCGTTTTGTAGCCGAAAAGGCCAATATTATCCCCGATAAACGACAGCCCTACGTCGGCATCGCGTCCTTCAGCCACAAGGCCGGACAACACGCCGATGTAGTGGCAAAGCAGGCCGAACTCATGGAGCACATTGACGGGGCCCTGGTGGGCAACGAACGCCGGGTACTCCTTTCCGAGCTTGCCGGCAAGTCCACCGTTGTTGAAAAGATCAAGAAGTATGGTGCATTTGATAAGAACTCTCAGGTAGTCGGACAGCTCATTCACGAGCTCAAAAACAAAGAACGAGAAGGATATGAATACGAAGCTGCCGAAGCATCGTTTGACCTGCTCATGCGTCGGGCACTCGGTCGGTACCGCCCATTGCTTGAACTGCGCAACTATCACCTGGAAACCTACAAGACCGGCAACACCTCATCCAAGACCGTCGGCCGCATTTTCATAAACTCGGAAGGCAAGGATGTAATGGGAGCCGCGGTCGGTGTTGGGCCGGTTGAGACCCTGGATCACGCAATTCGGGATGCCCTCGGCCCGCATTTTGACTACCTCGAAAAGGTCACACTCATTGACTACCGGGTGCGAGTACTCAACCCCGAGCAGCACTCGGCAGCAAAGGTGCGTGTCTTTATTACCAGCACCGACGGTGCCGACATCTGGGAAACGGTGGGTGTTCACGAGAATATTGTGGAAGCCTCCTGGGAGGCCTTGGTCGAGAGTCTGGAGTACTACTACAACAACTACGTGGTAGAGAACGGCAACGGCGCTTAGCGCTGGCCGCCGGGCCGTGTACCGCTAGCGCCGCTCGACGCGTCCTTCCGGCAGACGCCGTGGTGTGTACTCGCGACGCTTGAGATACTTAATTCCCAATACCGCCGCCTCGGCAGCCGAGGAGGTGGTGGTGTACGGGATATGGTGCCGCAAGGCCTCAATGCGTAGCAGACTGTCGTCGCGCTGGGTATATCGACCTAGAGGCGTGTTGATCAACAGGTCAATACGTCCGCTCTGCAGGTGGTCAACCACGTTCGGGCGGCCTTCATGCACCTTGAGCACAACCTCGGCGAAAATGCCGTTCTGGAACAGATAGTCGGCCGTACCACGGGTTGCTGCAATCTCAAAGCCAAGATCCCGCAGTTCACGCACAATAGGAAGCATGGTCGATTTATCCGAGTCGTGCACCGAAACAAAGACGCGGCCTTCGGTCGGCAGTTTGGTGCCGGTGGCCAGACTGGCCTTGGCAAACGCCTCGCCGAAATCGGCCCCAATTCCAATGGACTCACCGGTCGACCGCATTTCCGGCCCTAAGAGTGGGTCGACATCGCGAAAGCGGTCAAAAGAGAACATAGCCTCCTTGACCGCCCAGCCAGTGATGCACTTTCCAAGTCCGACCCCGGGAATCCCGGTATCGCCGTCATTGATAAGATCCTGGTCACGCAGGCTCTTGCCCTGCCATACACTCACCGCAGCAGATATGAGGTCAATGCCGGAAGCCTTTGAAATGAAGGGTACCGTGCGACTGGCGCGCGGGTTTACCTCGAGGACGTAGAGATCACTCCCCTTCCAGGCAAACTGAATGTTCAAAAGTCCGCGCACACCTATTTCCAGAGCTATGCGGGCGGTGGCCTCGGTCATGGCACGCAAGGTGGCAGGAGCGCTCTTGTAGGGCGGAAAGACACAGGCGGAGTCTCCGGAGTGTATACCGGCCGCCTCAATGTGCTGCATGATTCCGGCCACATAGACGCTTTCTCCATCACAGATCGCGTCGATATCGTACTCATAAGCGTCTTCCAGAAACTGATCTACAAGCACCGGAGCCTCGGGCGACAGTACAACCCGCTTCTCCAGAAACTCATGCAGTTCATCACGGTTGAACGCAATGACCATACTGCGGCCGCCAAGCACGTAGGAGGGTCGCAGAAGCACCGGGTATCCAATTTCCTCGGCCGCCATCTCTACGCCATCTGGTGTGGAAGCCATGCGGTTGACAGGCAGCTTGAGCCCAAGCTCCTGCAGCACCTGGTAGAAGAGTTCGCGGTTCTCCGCGCGCTCAATACCTGCGGTTGGTGTACCGACAACCTCTACACCGGCCGCCTCAAGTTCACGAGCCATGTTCAGCGGGGTCTGTCCGCCAAGCTGAACCACCACACGTTTGATGCCTTCCTTATGCAGCACCTCAAGGACGTCCTCGGCGGTAAGGGGCTCGAGGTAGAGCCGGTCCGACACGTTGAAGTCGGTAGAAACGGTCTCCGGGTTGCTGTTGATAATGACGGTGGTGACTCCGTGTGTTCTGTAGGCAAGCGAACACAGGGTGCAGCAGGTGTCAAACTCAAGCCCCTGCCCAATGCGGTTCGGCCCGCTGGCGAGGATGACCACACCCTCGGAGCCGACCGGCGCACCTTCGTCTATTTCGCCGTAGGTGCCGTAGAAGTACGGCGTAGCGGCGTCAAACTCGCCGGAGCAGGTGTCCACAAAGTGGTACGCGGCGTGGAGGCCAGCCGCGTTGCGGCTGGCACGAACTGCGGCCTCGCTACTCCCGGTGAGGGCCGCAATGCGCTTGTCCGCAATGCCGTTGCGTTTCGCTTCTAAGAGCAGTGCGGGCGAGAGGCTTGCCGGGGCAGCCGCCGCGGGGGCAAGTTCTGCGGTGGTGGTCGCGGTGATGCGACCTTCCAGCTCCGCCAGTGCCGCCATCTCATACAAAAACCACGGATGGTAGCCGCTGCGTGCTGCAAGCTCATCTATGGCTGTGACACCCCGTCGGCAGAGCTCGGTGTAAAGTGCAAAAATGCGTCGCGGATGAAGCGTGTCAATCATGCGGTCGATTTCGACCTGCGGAAGGCCCTCAAGTGACTCGAGTCCGCTGAAGCCAAACTCCGCCGCCCGAATTGCTTTGTTGAGCGCCTCGGGGAAGCTACGCCCAAGAGATAACGCTTCACCGACGCTCTTCATCTGAGTGCCAAGCTCTACGTATCCCTGCGGAAACTTCTCTAACTCAAAGCGCGGCACCTTGATGGCGCAGTAGTCCAAGGACGGCTCGAAACATGACACGGTTTTTCCGGTTATTTCGTTGGTGATTTCGTCCAGTGTATAGCCAACAGCAAGTTTAGCTGAGCAGCGCGCAATGGGAAACCCGGTTGCCTTGGATGCCAATGCCGAACTTCGGGAAACGCGTGGGTTCATCTCTATGACAATCATGCGCTCGCCACTTGGATCCAGGGCAAACTGCACATTTGAGCCGCCGCAGTCCACACCGATCTCGCGCAGGATCTCTATAGCAGCGGTCCGCATGCGCTGATACTCACGGTCCGAAAGGGTCTGAATGGGTGCAATGGTAATGCTGTCACCAGTATGCACTCCCATTGGGTCGATATTTTCAATAGAGCATACAATGACTGCGTTGTCGGCCTGGTCACGCATGACTTCCAGCTCGAACTCGCGCCATCCGAGAAGACTTTCCTCAATGAGGGCGGTGTGCACCGGGCTTTCGGTGAGAGCCCAGTCCACAAAGTTGCGGAACTCTTCCTTGGAATGAGCAATAGCGCCACCTCGTCCGCCAAGAGTATAACTCGGACGGATTATCGCCGGTAAACCGACCTCGTCCAGGAAGCCCTCTGCATCGGCCACACTGGACACCAAGGCCGAGCGCGCGCTCTCAAGGCCAATGCGTTCCATGGCGGCCTTAAACAAGCCACGATCCTCGGCCATGCGAATAGAGTCTGCCCGAGCGCCAATAGTCTCAACTCCGTAGCGCTCAAGCACCCCGGCCTCATCTAGGGCCAGGGTCAAGTTGAGCGCGGTCTGTCCGCCCATGGTCGCCAACAGGGCATCTGGCCGTTCCTGACGGATAATGGCCTCAACAAAGGGAACTTCGAGTGGGTCACAATAGATAGCGTCAGCAATTCCGGGTGTCGTCATGACGGTGGCCGGATTCGGGTTTACCAGGACAACCTGGTAGCCCTCTTCCTTTAGCGCTCGGACTGCCTGGTTCCCGGAGTAGTCAAACTCACAGGCCTGCCCAATCATGATCGGGCCGGATCCAATGATAAGAATTTTCTTGATATCGGTTCGTGCACTCATGTAATCATCTCAAGGAAGGAGGCGAATATCCACTTGGAATCATGTGGCCCCGGTGCAGACTCGGGATGAAACTGCGCGGTGCGGATCCTGCGAGAGGTATCAAGGAGTCCCTCGACACTCTGGTCGTTGGCGTTACGTAACCACACCATGGCTCCCTCCGGTAGGCTTTCCTCGTCGACGGCAAAGCCGTGGTTCTGCGATGTCACAAAGACTCGGCGGGTTATTTCATCACGCACCGGGTGATTTACCCCGTGGTGCCCAAAACTCATTTTGTGGGTGCGGGCGCCAATTGCCTCGGCAATAAGTTGGTGCCCCAAACAGATACCAAGCAACGGTGTGCTTCCTACAAGTGATTTGAGCGTCTCCACCTGCTGTGCCAGTACCGCCGGGTCCCCAGGACCGTTTGACACCAGTAAGGCATCGTAGCCCCCATTGCGTATCAGAGTTGCATCGGCGGCACTTGGCAGCACCGAAACGGCACAGCCGAGCGCCACCAGTTCGCGAATAATGTTCGCTTTGGCACCACAGTCAAGCAAAGCAATACGCGGACGCCCACCGGAGTTCACTTCTGTGATTTCGGTGGTTCCGACATCGCCTATAAGATTGCGTCCCTCCATGAGTGGAAAGGCGGCCAGAAATGCCTGTACCCGTTCAAGCTCTGCAGCACTCAACTCTGCACCACCTGGGCGCTCGAGAATAAGGCCGTTACGAGTTCCTTCGTTTCGAAGAGAGAGCGTTAACCGACGGGTGTCAATTTCGGAGATTCCAGGCGTGGCGCCAGCGGATAGAAAGTCGTGGAGACTTGCCCT
>SLAA01000167.1 GCA_007127105.1 Spirochaetales bacterium
ATGTATGGACACAGCCGAGACAAAGTGCACATTCTTGACGGGAACTTCCCCGCCTGGCGAGCAGCCGGCCTTCCTGTGAGCACCGATGCTCCAGAAGTAACTCCTGTAAGCTACACGCCTCCGGGTGCTATTGACGAGTCACGTCTCGGAACCCGAGCCGATTACGAGCGGGCCATGAACGACCCGAACCTGATCATTCTGGATACTCGGACACCCGAAGAGTGGTGGGGTATAGCTCAGTACGACGGCGCTTTCCGTAAGGGGCATATTCCCGGTGCTGTACATGTGAACTTCACTGATAACTTCACTGACGGGGGGATGCGGTCGGTTGAGGAGCTTCGGGCACTGTATGAGGCGGCCGGAATCACTCCTGACAAGACCATTCTTTCGTACTGCCAGTCGGGTGTTCGTTCATCCATGACCACCACCGTTCTTGCCGACCTGCTTGGCTATCCGAACGCAAGTAACTACGACGGTTCCTGGATCGAGTGGAGCTACTATCGTGAGCTGCCGGTCACCAGCTACTTTCTGTACATTGTCTCGGGCGTCCTCGCTGCAGCTATTGCAGCACTCGTCCTGCTTCACCTCCGTGCGGTCAAACAAGGGAAGAAGAGCGTGCTGAACAAGGTTGGAATTGGCCTGGGTATTGTGCTTGCAATTTTCTGGCTGTGGTACTTCAACCTCCACACTCTTATCAGCATGGACCGGATTGGCGAGCTGCAGATGTGGATTGAAGGCTTTGGCCTGCTTGGCCCTGTGGTGTACATGCTGCTGTTCATTGCCGCCTGTATCTTCTTCCTGCCTGGTGCACCCTTTGGTATTGTAGGTGGCATTGTGTTCGGGCCGATCTTCGGCACGATCTGGGCCTCACTTGGCTCTACTATTGGCGCATCGCTGGCATTTCTTGCCGGTCGTTACGCCTTCCGTGGATTCGCGGAGAAGCTGGTAGCTAAGAATCCCAAGCTGAAAGCAATTGATGACGGTGTTGAGAAGCACGGTTGGCGTATGCTTATGATCACTCGCTTTGTGCCGCTCTTTCCGTTCAACGTACAGAACTACGTCTACGGTCTGACCAAGATTCCCTTTGTGACCTACGCCCTGTTGTCATGGTTGTTCATGCTGCCAGGAACAATGGCATTTGTGTTCATTGCCGGGGCAGCGTCCTCAGGGGCAGATCTCGGTACGATCATGATCTACTTCGCGATTGGTGCGTTGATACTGGTGGGCTTGTCCTTTCTTCCGAGTGTTCTCAAGAAGAAGGTCGATGTAGCTGCAGTGACTGATGCAAAAGTCGAGGAAAGCGTCTAAGCACGCGATATCGGCCTGAATCGAGTTTTTCATTATGCTGTTGGGCCTGCGGTGTATGACTCCGCAGGCCTTTTTGGCACCGCAAGATTATACTGATAGACTATATGCGCACTGCCGAAAAAAGAGGAGTACTTTGCGTTGCTGGGCTTGGGTGAGTGTCAGCCTAAGGGCCTGGAATACTCCACGCCACTCGTGGTCGGTCTTGTTGGTGTGCGGGTGGCCGCGAAACTCCATATTAAAGAGACTGTCGGTGAAATAGGTCAGGTGCTTTTGAATGGGGTTTGTGTATACATCCTCAATGATGATAATCTGGCGGCAGACACGTGCCGCGTCTCGCAGGATCTCGACAGGATCTGGCGTGTGATGAAGGACAGTGAGGAGTAGACCGCAGTCGAAACTGCTGTCGGTGAATGGGAGCCTCGCTCCGTCATACAGGATGGGGGCATCCTCTATGTGTAGGCTGCGGTTCTGGACGTCTACCGAGGTTACGGTATACCCTCGGTCTTTGAGTATTCTGCTCACCGCACCTGTGCCGGAGCCAATATCCAGAATCGTGCCTGAGGCGGGAAGAAAGGGCCCTATGTGCTCAAGTTTGCCCTCCGCCCAGCGCCGCGAAAGATGCGAGCTCAGTGCTCCAAAGCTTCTGTTCTTTTGTTTCATTGCGCATACACCTGGCGGGCAGTATACAGACGGCAGAGGATCACGTACACACCCAAAGCCTTATGAGGAATCTTCACTATGACTGAGAATATTCTATGCCGCGTGCGGGATCTCACAAAGCTCTATGGAACGGTAGAAGCGGTTGACCGACTGAGCTTTGACCTCCACAAGGGTGAGTTTATCTCAATAGTAGGACCATCCGGCGCGGGTAAGACGACATTGCTACGTCTGCTGGCCGATCTTGAGTCGCAGGACTCTGGGGAGATTCGCTTTTCGGAGAAGCCAAGCCGCGAGCATCCGGTAGTCCTGGTATTTCAAGATTTCATGCTCTTCCCGAGTATGACCGTCGCGGCGAATGTGGCTTTTGGCCTGAGGGCCCGAAAGATACGGAGGCGGGAAATCAAGGAGAGAGTTGCGCAACTCCTTAGCTCGTTCGGGATTGCAGACAAAGCGACCAAGTACCCGGGGCAGCTCTCAGCTGGACAGCAGCAAAGAGTTGCACTGGCGCGGGCCCTGGCTGTGCGGCCCAGGCTCCTGTTGCTTGACGAGCCTTTTGCACATCTAGATAAAACGCTCAAGATGGACACCGCACTATTCCTGCGTCGCATGCTCCATGAGTTCGGGATAACCGCAGTTGCGGTTACGCATGATCTTGAGGAAGCCTTCGCCATGAGTGACCGTGTAGGCATAATGATTGACGGTGAGCTTAAGCAACTTGACCCGGCTGACGCAGTCTACTCGCGCCCGGCCTCACTGGATGTGGCACGCTTTCTGGGGCCGGTCAGCCGCTTCCCTGCCAGGTTGTTGGATTTCATGGAGACCGACGCGGCGGTAGATGAGCTTCGGAGAGGAATCAACGGCAGTGAGGTGGCGCTTGCAGCTCCACACTTCTGTCGCGCGGAGAGCATGGGAGTAGTCGCTGACCCGGAAGGTAATGGTGTGGTTGAAGAGGTAAGATGCATCGGGGTACTCGTCCTGTATCGAGTACGACTCAGCGATGGGGCAAATGAGCATATACTTAATGTATTCAGTCTGGAAAGCGGACTCGAAGCTGGGACACGCGTCCGGGTTCGCGTAACACAAGTCTTTAGAGAGGAACAGAACGTATGAAAAATTTCCAGGTCATGAAATGGCCGAAGACGGTTTCGAAAAGCATCTCATCGTTGACTCTGCGTTGCTTGCCGTACGTGGTGGTGCTCAGCCTGATCATGGGCCTGGGTGCCTGTGCTGCCGAGGAGGCTGCCTTTGATTGGGAGTCGGCATCGTGGGAGGAAATTGTATCGGAAGCCGAGGGTTCACAGGTTTCCTTTCATATGTGGGGTGGCTCCTCAATAATCAATGCATGGATACGGGGCTTTGTGTCTGAGCAAATGAGTGAGCGGTACGGAATTACTTTAGAGATGGTTCCGATGGAAGCCCCGGTCTTTGTCAACCGGCTTCTTGCCGAGCGGGAGGCTAACCGCACTCGCGGAAGCATCGACCTCATGTGGATTAACGGTGAGAACTTCAAACGCGCAAAGGAGGCCAATGTCCTGGCTGGGCCTATTGTGGATCTCTTGCCGAACTTCCAGAGTTACGTAGCTCCGGAGACCGCAGCGTATGACTTTGGCTACCCAACCGATGGCTACGAGGCACCTTATGGGCGCGCACAGTTTGTGTTCGAGTATGATTCAGCTGGACCGCATGGTCACTTTACGAGCTATGCTGAGCTACCGGACTGGGTCAGACAGAATCCCGGGGTTTTTACCTATCCGGAACCCAGTGATTTCACCGGCTCTGCCTTTATTCGTCAGGCCTTTTTGGCCTTGAACGGTGGTTCTGATGCATTTCTGGAGGGCTGGGATGAAGACCTCTATGCAGAGGCATCCGCCAAACTCTGGCCCTATCTCAGGGACATTGCTCCGTACCTATGGCAAGAAGGGCGCAGTTATCCTCGAGAACTGGCAATGCTTGACACGCTCTTCGAGCGCGGTGAGGTAGTTATAAACATGAGCTATACGCAGGCCAACGCCCAGCAACGTATTTTAGAAGGGCGCTATCCCAATACCGTGCGGAGTTTTATTCCAGCCGAGGGATCAGTTTTTGGCACTCACTTCACCGCTATGGCCTTTAATGCACCAAACCCCGCTGGCGCCCTCGTACTTGCGAATCTGCTGTTGGATCCAGCAGTCCAGGCCTCCAAGAACGACCCTGCAAACTGGGGTGACTTCACGGTTCTAGAGATGGACCGGCTCAGCGCGGAAGACCGTGCTGGGTTTGAGGCGCTTGATCTTGGGGAGCCCACCCTGAGTCTCGAGGAGCTGGGTGCAGCGGCTATACCGGAGATCCCGGCTCAGTATATTGAGGCACTTCAAGATGACTGGTACACCTACGTACTCGAAGACTAAAGGCGAGCTTTGGAAGCTCGCGCCCTTGCTGGTGCCAGTTGGAATGATGCTGGCTGGCATTGGGCACACCGTGCGGACTTCCTTAGCGCCCGGACTCATTGCCTACGAGGCGGCACTGGCACAGCCAGGCCTTTTTCAGAATCTCCTTTTCTCGCTCTACGTTGCTGGTGTGTCGACGCTGCTTTCGGTCTCCATAGGAACCGTGCTGGCCTATCTTATTCGCCGACTACCCGGCGTGTACCGCGGGAGGGCAGTGGGCTTTCTTATTCCCTTGATCCTGCCTCACATCGCGGTGGGACTTCTGATTCTGCTGTGGTTCTCGCAGAGCGGACTCATTTCCTCGGTATTTGAGTACGTCGGCGCCTCCGGGGGGTTCCGTTCGCCTCTGTTCCGTGGCGACGGCATAGGCCTGATCCTGGGTTATGTCTACAAGTCGACCCCGTTTGTGCTGATCCTGGTTTTCCCAATCCTCAGGAGAATTCCCGACGGCTATATACAGACTGGACGCATGCTGGGGGCGAGCGAGTTCCGGTGCTTCCGCCAGGTCGTGCTTCCGCGTCTGCTACCCGGCGTGTTTTCGGTCTCAATTATCATCTTTGTGTACAGCTTTGGATCCTATGACTTGCCCTATGTCCTTGGCGAAAGTCGGCCACGAATGATTAGTCTGTACCTGTATCGGTTGTACTTCTCGAGGCCCATTGGGGAACGTCCTATTGCGGCAGCAATGCTGGTGTTGATACTGCTGTGTGGGGCGGCACTGGTTCTGATGTATGCAATGGCGGTACGCGGTGTTGAGGAACGGGAGCGACGACTATGAGCAATCTACGCGGACGGCTGGTTTTCTGGAGCATGCTTCTTCTGCTCATTGTGTTGCCTATGATGTTCCTGGTTATCACAGCTTTCGCTGGTGTCTGGCCATTTCCACGGCTCATGCCAGAGAGCTACTCATTGCGTGCCTGGCGCTTTCTTGGGGCTAACTCCCAAGGAATCATGCGTGCTTTGGGTAGTTCTACCCTGTACTCACTCGGCGCCGTAGTAACAACAGTCCTCATCTGCTGGCTGCCTGCACAGTATCTCTCACGACATAGCTTTCGTGGCCAGACCCTCCTCGAGGCGGTGCTCCTTACCCCAGCGCTCGTACCGGCGATAACCTTCTCCATGGGCCTGCAGGTACTCTTCATTGGAGTTGGGCTGGCTGATACAATGATGGGAGTTGTGCTCATTCTGTCGCTGGTTGCATATCCATATATGCTGCGAGGTCTCAAGACCGGCTACCTGGCATACCGACAGGCCTATGATGAGTGTGCGCGTAATTTGGGTGCAGGGGAGTGGCAGCGGCTGCGGCAGGTGGAGCTACCCATGGTACTGCCAGCAGCCCTATCTGGCGGCTCGGTCGTCTTTTTGGTGGCCTTTTCCGAGTATTTCCTTGTCTTTCTAATTGGTGGAGGACTGGTGCCATCCTTCCCTGGCTTTCTGGTACCCTTTGTGACCGGTTCTGACCGCGCGGTTGCATCTGCCCTGACCTTGCTGTTCCTTGCTGTGCCTGTCTTTCTCTTCATCACTCAAGAACTGTTCCTGCAATGGTTCTACCGACGCAAGGGAATTGAATTCCGCTAAGGGGCGGTATAAGCTTGGACTCACATGGAAAGACACCTTCTGCGCCCGTACCGCTTACTTGCTGCCGCTCAAATGAGCCTCTGGATGATTGGCGGCTGCGCAAGCGGGCTTAATCTACCTGCCTGGGGAGTTCATTTTCCGGATGCACAGCTTGAGCGGGCCTCCGCCAGGGAGGTATCGTCCTCGAGGTCGTATACGGAGACTGCCGCGTTGGGACGCCTCAAGGACTCCAGCCCGAAGCAGACTGCTATTGTTTCGGCTGGATACGACCTGGTTGGTGCTCGTCGACTCAATATTGAGGGGAGCGTGTACCCACTTGACTGTAGCGGCACTATTCTTGCCGTTTATCATCATGCGGGAATGAATCTGCAGGCGGATTTTGTCCGACATAGTGGCAACGGAGTATCGCGTCTCTACCGGATGGCGGCCGAAAAGGGGCTCTTGGCGAGTACCGGGGCGAATCCGGGGCGATATCCGGAGCCGGGCGACATCGTTTTCTGGGACAATACCTACGACCGCAGCCGCAGTGGACGGTGGGACGACCCTCTCACACACGCAGCAATTGTGCTGGAGGTCTATGAGGACGGGGGTATTGACTACCTGCATTATCACTATACACGCGGCATAGTCATTGAGCACATGAACTTACTGAAACCCGAGGTGCATATCGTTTCCAGCGCTGCTGGGACCCGGATTGTTAACTCACCTATGCGTATGAGGCGGGACCGTCACGTAAAGCCTGAGTCCTGGTTAGCCTCTCACCTGTATAGAGATGCCGGTGCTTTGTATCGTGCTGAGTGGTAGTTGTACCGTGGGGTGACCGCCCCTAAGGGGACTGACTGGAGATTGCCCCTAAGGCTCTGGGTTGCTACCCGCTCTTCCGTGTCTGTGCAATGACCGCCATGACCTCGGCGACCTTTTTCCGCTGCTCTTCTTCGTCTGGGCTTTTCATGGCATCGGCAACACATGTGTTTAAATGATTCTCTAAGACGAGGTTCTCAACACCGCGAAGCGCGGCCGCTACCGATCTGGTCTGAGCAACGATATCTAAACAGTAGCGTTCTTCCGCTACCATTTTTTGGAGCCCGCGTACCTGACCCTCAATCCGTTTAAGACGGGCAATAGCTTTTTCTGTTTCATCTGGGCTCATCATGCAGGCGATAGTATCTACAGCACTAATGCCGGTCAAGAGCATCTCCCCGCCGGTATCGCCCCGCTTGCCGCGATTGTGGTATATTTGCGGCATGGAATGGAGAGCAAGTCACATACTGGTAAAGAGTCAGGATCTCGCGCGGCGGTTGCAGCAGGAGATCAAACAAGGTGCACGTTTTGAGGAGATGGCACGCCGTCACTCCACCTGCCCAAGTAAGTCGAGTGGTGGTGACCTCGGTTGGTTTGGGGAGGGCAAAATGGTCAAGCCCTTTGAAGATGCTGTACGTCGACACGGCGTGGGTTCGGTAACCGACCCGGTCGCCACACAGTTTGGCTACCACATCATTAAGGTGACCGGGAAGAAGTAGTTTGTTTGGTTAAATCATGCGATATTTTTCTGGTTGCACAAGCAGCAGCTCGATTTTCCCTGTAGTACTCCTGTATAGGAGACGAATACGTGGAGAGTACAATGGAACTTTCACAGGAGCACCTCGAGGTCATTAGCCGCCACATACGGGAGAAGCTTCCCGGTTGGATGCACGAGGTCAGCGGTGATCGGGAACTGCTGATACTTGAGCGCATGGTGCGGATTGAGGAAGAGCTGAAAGGCGAGCGCGAGCTCATGCGCCAAGGTTTTGAGCAAGTAGAAAGGCGCTTTGAACAGGTCGACAAACGTTTTGAGCAGGTAGATAAGCGTTTTGAACAAGTGGAGAGGCGCTTCGAGCAGGTAGATAAGCGGTTCGAGCAGATCGACAAACGCTTTGAACAGGTCGACAAGCACTTTGAACAAATGGAAAAACGTTTTGAACAGGTAGACCAACGTTTTGAGCAAGTGGATAAGCGTTTTGAACAAGTGGAGAGGCGCTTCGAGCAGATAGACAAACGTTTTGAGCAGGTAGATAAGCGTTTTGAACAAGTGGATAAGCGTTTTGAAGACATGCATACGAGCTTCACCCGGTTCTTCACCGTGATATCGATCATGCTTGGAATCATCACGGTTGGCGTGACTATTACCGGGGTGCTGGTTGTTATGTAGCACCCCGCATTGGGTTACGCACTCGCGCGTTCGGTCTCACCACCTTGTACCTTGTTTATCACAATGAAGGCCCCCAGCATGCACATGGCCGCGAATCCAAATATCGCCCTGAGTCCCAGAAAGTCAACAATTATGCCTGAGATGGGCGGTGCCAGAATGGCGGCGGTCTGGGAAAAGAGATAGTACAAGCCGGTGTACATTCCCATGTTGTCGTAACTTGCCTTGTGCCACAACATAGGAAAACTGTTGGTGATCACCGAACCCCAGAACATGCCAAAGCCAAATAACAGCGCCCAGAATGTGCCGACGGCGAAGGTCTGCGATGCTCCGAGCGACAGCGTCCAGTTGCCGTGGGTGAGCATGAGCAGAGAAAGGACTGCGAGCGCGCTCAACGATATGCGTATGGTTCGCTTGCGGCCAATACGGTGAGCAATCATGCCACTGGGAATTGCAAAGACGGCATAGGCTATAGCCACCATACCGGTAGAGAAGCCAGCGAGTCCTTCACTGAGGCCAAGGTGTTCTATGGTGTAAAGGGTCATGAATGGCCGCATGCCCCAGTAGGCAGAGAACCACAGCAATAGGGCCAGAAGAATATACATTGCGCTTTTGTCGTTGCCTGAGAACACCAGCTTGAGAGAGCGTAATATGGGCTCGCGGCCAGGGGGATTTGCTTCTGTGTTGCGTTCCTTCACGAGGCTAAACAGCAGGATCGTGGCCAGCACAATAAGCACCGCAGCAATCATGAACGGCAGTTGCCTTGATGTATCTCCAATAATGGGCAGCACCAGCCGTAAGTCCATCATAGGAGCCAGTGCCACCGTGCCAACAATGGCGGCAATGCCGCCCATGGTATTGATAACCCCGTTCGCCTCGCTCCGGTACTCACCGGGTATGGTATCTGGCATGAGGGCTACGACCGGCCCGCGTGCGGCCTGCTTGAAGAGGTTGAGCAACACGATAGCTGAGATCAGCATGACCAGCGATGTCATGCCAGCGCGTGGCAGAAATACAAACACGACGGCGCTCATGGGAAGGGTGACCAGAATGTAAGGCATGCGTCTGCCTATAGGCGTGCGGGTTTTGTCGCTTAAGGCCGTTACCAGCGGAATGAGCATGAGCGCCATGATGTTATCAAGCGTCATTACCGCACCAATAAGCGCGCGTGATTGAATATACTGATTCAGGAACACCGGCACGTAGTTGTCGTACAACGGATCCATGAGACCCATAGTGAAAAAACCAAGTCCAATCATGAAGGTGGTCTGGTAGAAACGGTCCGGTAGCTGTTGCTTGTCCATGTACTCTCCATCAAAGTCTACGGTGTAGCCGGGTGCCCACCTTGCGCTTTGCTCCTTCAGATACTAAAGTAGCAAAATGAGGATGGAAGTTGAATATGAGACGTAGCCTTTCGGTGATTCTTGTTGTGATGTTTGTGGCGCAGGTTGCCGGTGCAGAGCAGGCTTCACGCTACGACATCCAGCTTGAGAGTCAACGTGCACGACTCGCGGCAGCTGAACGGAATCTTCCGAGATACATGACGGTTGGATGGTTCGCTTCGGCCGGGTTCTTGTTGAGTCTGGGGGCGCTTATTGCGGGGCCTGTGATGTGGTATAGGGGTTATGCTGCGGGTGACAACTCACTGCGTGATGCCGGAATGATTACCACTGGGGTGTCCGCTTTTCTTACCTTTCCGCTTTCGGTACGTACATCCCTGTTTGCACAGAGCGGGGCCCGCCGGAGCATGGTAGACCAACAGATTTTTCCGGTGATCATTGCGGCCACCGAGCAGGCGCTTATTGCGCGTGAGTATGGCGCACCGGTGATGATCCGCGAACTGCGCGTACAGCCGAACGAGCGCCGTACCGAAGCAGGAACTCATGTCCGACTGCACCTTGAGAACGTAAGTGACGAGTCCCTGCGCGAGGTGCGCGTGTGGTTTTCCCCGCTGCTGAGCATTGTGTTGCCGGATGCGCTTGCACCGGGGGATCGCTTTAGGGAAGTCATAGTCCTGCCGCCAGCTGAGTCTGATGTGTGGGCGGCGTCACCGCCTGAGACCTCCGCCAGGCAGGTGCGTATTACTGCTCTTGAAGTTCTACGGGCGGACGGTAGTGTGTGGCGGGAGGACGACCCGGATACCATATCTGACACATTGAGTGTAGGGGATGCTTGGTGAGAATCAACAGATTGCGGAACATGTTCGCTGTTGCCGGGGTGGTGCTTCTGATGTTGAGCCTACCGGGAAACGCTTTGGGTGACTCCACCTCAAGCTCGGCGAGCGCTCCTGAAACTGAGTCGGCTCGACATTCGATAGAGATCCTGTATTTCGGCGACATTTCTTGTGCCCACTGTGATACCTTCGTTTCCGCTGAGGCACCTATGCTGGAAGATGAGTACGGTGTCTCCTTGAAGATAGAAGCCTTTGATATCTTGCGCAGCGCGCGCATGGATGAAGCACGAGCACTTTTGTCCGAGTATGGCCGTGAGTTTCGCATTTTCCCAGTGCTTTTTATTGGAAACAACGCCTACCAGGGTAACTCAGAGATAGCTGAGCAACTGCCAAGAGAACTTGGGTACTATGCGGAACACGGCGAATTTCGAGGCACGGTTGTAGTAGGTGAAGCCGACGGCGGGGCTCAGCTTGCGGGGGCGGAGGCGGGTGAGCCTGGTTCAGCGGCGGGGAGTAACGAGGCGGTGCCGGTCTACGACAGAGCAGGCGAGGCTCCGGTGCTACTGTACTTCTGGGCCGAGGGTTGTCCCGCCTGTGCAAGGGCTGCCCCTGAGTTGGACCGACTTGAGGCGCGACTGCCGGAGCTAGATATTCAACGTTACGAGATATCTACGGATCGTGAGGCCCTGGCGCGTTTTCGTGAGCTTGCTCGTGAACGCAATATTGGAGCCGCAGGCGTGCCAAGCTTCTTTCTGGGCGAGTACAGCTGGGTCGGAATTGGTCCTGGAACAGTTCCCGAGATAGAACAGGTTGCGCGTGAACTGCTTCGCGAGCGTGATATGGCGGGGCGTCCTGACGATGCTGAACGCAGGTCCATGTCAGGCGGCCGAGCAGGTGCAATTGAGCTTCCGGTGTTCGGCAACATAGGTGTAGAGACACTGCCAGCCTTTGTTGTTACTGCGGCTATTGCAGCGGTAGATGGATTTAACCCATGCTCGTTATGGGTGCTGACCTTTCTCATTGGGCTTATTGTCCGTACCGGATCACGTCGCCGCACCCTGGCTGTTGGCCTTGTCTTTCTCTTGATTACGGCTTCCGTATACGGTCTCTTCATGCTTGGAGTGTTCAGTGTTTTGGCGGCTGCAGCCGAGCTGGTCTTTGTTCGCCTCGTTATTGCGGCTCTTGCGGTGGGCATGGGACTCATCAATATGAAGGACTACTTTGCCTTCAAGTGGGGTATATCGCTAACCATACCTGAAAAATTTCAGCCTGCCATTGCCCAGCGGGGAAGGGCCATTTTTGAGCAGCGCGGGGCTATACTACCCATGCTTGGGGCAACTGCGATCTTTGCGTTGGGAATAAGTGTGGTTGAGCTGCCCTGTACCGCCGGTTTCCCGGTCATTTGGTCACAGTACGTAGCTGGGCTTGGAGTTGGTGGAGGTGCCTTCGCAGCACTCTTTACCCTCTACCTGTCGATCTATCTCCTGTTGGAAATCCTTGTTGTGGTGGTCGCCGTGGTGTTGATGCAGCGGTTGAGCTTCGGAGAGTCCCAAGCTCGGGTGATTAAACTCATTGGTGGTGCGGTAATGGTTGCACTGGGCATTGCCTATTTTGGGTTTCCTGAAGCAACGCAAACCTTCGGTGGCGTGGGCCTGATCTTTGCCCTGGCGATTGGTCTTAGCGTGGTGGCCCTGATAGCTTCTCGCCTTATCTCACTATCCAGTCGACATTGAAGTCGAACTTCGTTGTAGAGTCGGCGGACTCGGTATCGGTGTCTGGCAGCTCGAAAGTCACCGATACAAGGGTACCACCACCCACGACCGGCCCCACCGAGATGCTCCCGCCAAGTTGCTCTGAGAGGGCGATCATGAGAGTGGAGCCGGTGCCCTCGGATTTGTCTATCTCAAAGTCCTCCGGAATGCCTACTCCGTTGTCCGTGACCCTGAGAACCGCAAGGTCCTCACGCACACGTCGGAGGCCAATGGTTATCTCTGCACCGATAAAGCCGTGCGGAAATGCGTATTTCAGTGTGTTGCTTACTGCTTCGTTTACTATGAGTCCCAGGGCAACTGCGGTTCCGGTCTTAACACCAATATCCGCAATGTTGGTGGTGAGTTCAATGCTATGTGTCCCCACCGCATAGGTGGAAATAAGTGACTGTGCCAGGTCATTCAGGTACGCGGAGGCCCGAATCGTATCCGGTCGGTTTGAGTGCTGAAGGCTCTCGTAGATTTTTGCCATGGAGCGTACGCGCGCCTCAGCGTCCGCAAAGACCTGCCTGGAGTGAGGGTCGCTGAGCTTGGGACGTTCAAGACTGAGTAGGCTTGAGATCACGTTGAGATTGTTCTTGACCCGGTGTTGAAGCTCTCGCATGAGAGTTGCGTTCTCCCCGAGCGCGCTGCGCATCTCATGTTCCATGGTCTTATAGGTGGTGACGTCGCGGCTGATTGCGATAACACCAACAATGCTTCCGTCATGGTCTCGAAAAGGTGTCTTGATAGTGTAGAACACGGCCTCCTGGCCACAGACCAACGCTGGTTCGTCGGTTATGTGCACCGTTTCACCTTTGAGCGCTCGCCGGTCAGCTTCCAAGAAGCCCATGCTGCCGCGATCTGGGTCGCCGTTAACCAGGTAGTCAGGACATCCACACTCGCTGTCGGTTTTTCCAAGCACATCTTCTGCCGACATGGGCTGCGGCAGACCGCGGGCAAAGGCCTCGTTGCAAAGGATTATTCTGTGCTCGGTGTCCTTTACAAAAATCGCGTCGGTAGCGGAGTTAATTATGCTGTGTAACAAGAGGTTGTTGTTGCGCAGCTCAATTTCGGTCTCTTTCGTCTTGGTAATTATCTCGGAATAGAGAACAATGCCTCCAATGCTACCATCTGGCTCGTGCCAGGGGCGGCACTCCCAGCGGAAGTAGTCTACCGTCCCGTCACGGCGGGTGAATCTATCCTCGTCAGAGCTGAGAATCTCGCCGTTCAGTGCGCGTTCGTGGTTGGACCGCCACTCCTTGGGCGCTTCGGGGAGTACGTCATTGTAGTGACAACCAACAACCTTCTCATGGGACACATCAAAGTCATGTAGGAAACGGTCGCTAACATACCGAAAGACGAGATTCCTGTCGAGTACCGCAATGGCATTCATGTCGTGCCGAACCACCGTTTGCATGAGTCGCTGCCACCAGGAAATGCTGCTATGCGCCTCATAGAGCCGGAATGCCATACGGATAGATGCAAGAAGCACAACGTCACCAGAGTGCTTTACGACATAGCCATAGGAACTGATTCGCTCTGCGCGCTCGACAACCTCCTTCTCGGTGTGGGATGACACGAACAGCAAGGGCAAATCATGCCGCTCCAGAATTTGTTCGGCCGCAACAGTGCCATCCATGCCGGGGCCAAGGTCTATGTCCATGAGGATCAGGTCAACTTTGTGGGGCGACTGGTCTACATACGCGACCGCTTCTTCCCCGCTGCGGATATGGTGCACATTGTAGCCAGCCTCCTTGAGCAGTTTCTTTTCGGCTAGAGCCACAAGGGCTTCATCCTCTATGAGTAACAGCGTTTTGCCATGATCGCCAGACTTGTCCACGTGCCCAACTCCTCTCTCTCTGAAGCTTAACACGGTTTTGCCGCTTACCCTATAAACTCGTCTACCTTGTAGATATCACCCGGAGTGAGCTCAGGCTGCGAGAGGATATTGACCACGGCCGCAGCGACCTGCGAGGGGGAGCGGAGGAGCCCGTCGGCCTGACGCTGGTGAAATTTCTGCACATCCGGGAAGTTATCCGCCGTAGTGGCGCGGATTGCTGCCTGCATGTCGGTGTCAATGAGGCCGGGGTTAATACTGAGGGCCGTGAATGGGTGAGGTAGATGCTGTTGCTCGAGCGCGACCGAGCGAACGACGTTTTCGAGTGCCGCCTTAGCCCCGCAGTAGAGTGACCACCCGGCATAACCCTTGGTTGCTGCGCCGGAGGAAATGTTTACGAGGAGCTTGCGACAGTTGTGGCGTTGAAACGCACTGACCGCGGCAGAGAGAAAGAGCAATGCAGATGTGATGTTGATGTGTGTGTTTGTAACAAGGTCGGTGGGTTGCATTCTTGCTAACGGCTGCATGGGATGCAGCGTAGCCGCGTTGCCGATGATCTGTATCTCCTCCCAGTCAATCTGGGCTAGTTCGGCGAACTGCCGGAGAAACACGGCGTGTGCTGCTTCAGGGTCTGAAAAATCGACCTTGTGTGAGTTGTTATGTGGGGCGGAACGCGAAAACTCATACACTTCCCAGGAGCTCTTCTTGTACAGCTTGTACAGTTCGCTTCCTAATCCTCGTGATCCGCCACTGAGAATGAGTAGTTTCATTTCATATCTCCGTAATGTTCTGCTTGACCTCTACTGCCTGTGTAGCTAATACTCTACCTCAATTCTACCGGGATGGGTACATGCACACACGTCTTATTGAAGACCTCCACCTGACCATCATTCTCTTTGTTGCCTTCCTGGCTGGCCTTTTTGTGTTCCCCTTTGGAGTTTTCCGGCTCATATCTGGAGACTACGTTGTGGCGGTTGCTGACTTCCTCATAGTTGGGGTGACTGCAGCAGCGGCGGCTTGGTCCTGGAAATCCGGCAATACTGATATCGGAGGACTTGTCATCTCGGTGGTCTGTACTCTTGGGGTGCTGGTAAGCACCTTCTATCGAGGTATAGAGGGAGCGCTCTGGATTTTCCCTCTCATGATGTTTGTCTTTTTTTTGTCGCCTCCGAAAGCGGCCTTAACCCTGATTTCCGCGGCGATTGCGGCAATCACAGTGCGCGAAATTGCGCTTCCCGCAAGTATCGTTGAGTCGCGAATACACCTTTTCAGTTTCCTGGCTACCACGTTGTCGACCTCGGTTTTTTGTTTTCTTGCAGCCCGGAGCACAAAGAGCCACAGTAAACAACTCATGGGGTTGGCGGCAAATGATCCCTTGACTGGCCTCAAGAATAGACGTGGCCTGGAAAAGGAACTCCAGTTTGCTATGTCCGCGCAGCAAGAAATTGGCTCTGAGTATGGACTCATTATCATTGACATAGATCGTTTCAAGCAGACGAATGATGATTACGGGCATGCCGAGGGAGATCGCATTCTGCGGGAGTTTGCTCAACTGCTGGTAGATTCCATCCGGATGAGTGACCACGCCTTTCGATATGGGGGTGATGAGTTTGTAGTGCTCATTGCGGCAACAAACATCGCCGGACTAAGAGCGGTCTGCGAGAATATTCTCACTCGCGTGAGGGCGACCATCCGCATTGGGGATATGCCGGTTACCGTCTCCATTGGTGCTGCATTGCAGGGCGCTGATACGGACACCCACTCCTGGTTCCAGCGTGCCGACAAATGCGTGTATCGTGCCAAGGATGCGGGGCGTGACAGTTACGTCATTTACTCCGCGGATAGCGCCTGACCTCCAAAGAATGAGTGCCTCGACCTTGTGTCGAGACACTCACTTCTATGCATATGGACGTGGCGCCTTAGTTTTCTACACGGATGCGTCCCTCAACCTGCAGGCTGAGGGGGCTGTGTGCTTCTACGTACTCAAGAAGCGCATCATCTACACGCTTGAAGCTCCACGCATAGAGGTTCTGCATACGACTCACGGGGACTGAGCCAAGCATGTCATAACCGTCTCCACCGCGAGCGAGAAAGTTATTCGTTGCAACGATATAAGTCTCATTGCCGTCAACTGGTGTTCCCCCTACCAAGGCTTCGACGATTCGCTCCCCAGCAGAACGGTTGGGGTCAAAGCTGAAGCTAACTCCGCTGACCTGGAGGAAGCCTCCTGATGCGTCTGGGTAACTTCCGACACCTCGCTCCAAGGCGGAGAGTAACTCCTCACCGGTAAGCTCCATCGAAACAATCCAGTTGTTGAAGGTGTAGACCTGGAGTAAGTCCAGAACACGAATACTGCCTTCATCCACTGAGGCTCTGATGGAACCTGCATGCACAAATGCAACGTCCACTTCGCTCCCACCTACCTCCTCCGCATAGTACCTGACTGCATCTGCGACCAGATTGCCAAGGTTGGTCTCAGAGGTGCGGACGTGAGCGCGTTCGCCATCCAGGTGCACACGGGTCTCCCCAATTATGTCCTGGGGTCCAACTTGCTGCGCGGCTACCGGCATGATAGTCAGAACCGACAGAACAACCGTCACAGCAATCAGTGCTATTCGTTTTCTCATAGAAAATCCCTCCTTAGGATTATATGGCCCAGGCAACGCTCCTATGCGTGCCATTGAAAGCTTGTTCCTTGCTAAGTTAACCAAAGCGGCGCCGTATCCACTCCTCTTCGGCCTCATCCACGAGTTGTCGAACCCCAGGATCCTCCTTGGTGTCACGCAGCTGATCCGCTGAAAGCAACGATGCCTCAATGCTCACCTTGCCGTTTTCGGCGTACACATGGACAATGCCAAGGTCCTTGAGGTACTCGAATGCTTGTACAATGGGTGTTTCCTCAAACATCATTCCCTCGGGCAGACGACTGTGGCTATGGCCATCTACGAATAGGTCTATGCCCGAGACACGGTCAATTACACCGGTTGAAGGGTAGTCGCCGTAAAGACCGGCATGGCCCAAGGCTATGACCATATCCGCCCCCTCCTCTCTGAGCTGACGCACAGAGTAAGCGGCCGCTTCGGCCATGTCGGTAATCTCAAGGCCACGAATGTAGCGTGGATTGCCTGCGTTATAGGTGTCAGGAGTGACCAGCCCGAAAACGCCGACTCGAAATCCATTGAAGTTTTTCATCACGGACGGCTTGAACAGGAGTTCACCGTCGCGGTAGAGATTGGCTGCAACAAGGTCGAACTCCATTCTATGTTCAAGTTCTACGAGACGCTCGTGTCCGAAATTGAAGTCGTGATTCCCCGGTACCATGACATCATAACCAACCGCATTCATAACCGTAACAGCGCTTTCACCCTGGACTTCATTCACAATGGGAAGGCCATGTATGGTATCTCCGCCGTCCAGAACCAATACATGTTCGTTCTCGGCGCGGAACTGTTGAATGACCGTGCTAAGTTTCGCCATGCCAATTGAGTCGTTCTCCGCAATGCGGCCATGCATGTCGTTGGTGTGAAGAATGATCAGCTCATGAGATTCCGAGCCAGCCTCGGCAAAAAGTTGGTGCGGCGACCAGCCGAGAAATTGTGTTGCAATGAGCCCTCCCACGAGTCGGGTTGAGCGTTTTACAAAAGTACGACGGGATATCCTTGAGCCGGTGGGCGGGTTGAGCATAACTGCCTCCTATGCATGGTTTCAGGTGCTGGGCGCCTCTCCAGAATTCTGAGGGGCCTTGGCGCCATAAGTGGCAAAGCGCTCTTCTGCAAAATGGCAGGCGGCATGGTGCCCAGGGGCGACCTCCACTGTTGGTGGGACTTCGGTTGCGCACTTCGCCTCGGCCCTGAAGCACCGTGGATGGAAGGGACAACCCTTAGGGGGATCCATAGGGGAGGGAACTCCACCAGGAAGAACAATGCGCTTCTTGTTGCGAGTTGAGTCGGGGTCGGGAATGGGAGTAGCCGAGATGAGCGCCTCGGTATACGGGTGCACCTTGGCTTCAAACACCTCCGCTACCGGGCCAGACTCCACAATTTTACCAAGATACATAACCGCGACACGGTCCGCTATGGAGCGAACTATAGAGAGTTCGTGACTGATGAAGAGGTAGGCAACCCCTTTCTCTTTCTGAAGGGTATCCAGCAGATTGAGCACCTGCGCCTTGACCGAGACGTCCAGTGATGAAACCGGTTCGTCGGCAACAATGAGGTCTGGGTTGGTGGAAAGAGCCCGAGCAATGCCAATTCGCTGCCGCTGTCCTCCCGAGAGTTCGTTTGGGTATTTGGCAAGAAAGACCTCCGCTGGCTTGAGGCCCACCTCGGCCATGAGTGCGCGCGCACGTTCCTCGGCAACCTGGGGTTTGTTGCGGGCAATGGTGCCGGAGGAGAACATGGCTGAGGTGAGGATGTGTCGGATTGTCTTGCGCGGATTGAGCGATGAGTGGCTGTCCTGGAACACAACCTGAACACCCTGTCGGTAGCGCTTCCAGTCCTCGGCTGTATAGCTCGCAAGATCCTTGCCACGGTAGAGGATGCTGCCGCCGGTTGGCTGCTCAAGATTGAGAATGAGTCTGCCGGTAGTTGACTTACCACATCCACTCTCGCCAACGAGTGCCAAGGTTTCACCCTTTCGAACGTAAACTGAGATGCCGTCGACAGCATAGAGCTTCTGCTTCTTCTTAAAGAGTGAGCGGCCGACTTCAAAATGCTTGGTAAGGTTGTGAATCTCAAGAAGGGTAGCTTCAGCCATGTGAGTGCTCCGCGTCGTGTAACCAGCAGGCTGCCTGCAGCCCGTCTACCTCATAAAAGCCGGGCTGGGTGGTTCGGCATATATCCATTGTGTGGGGGCACCGGTCGTGAAAGCGGCAACCCGAGGGAATTTCAGTGAGCCCGGGAATGCTCCCTTGAATTGCCACTCGTATTTCGTGAGTCCCCACTGACTGGACCGAGCTTGCCCCTTGAAGCAAACC
>SLAA01000204.1 GCA_007127105.1 Spirochaetales bacterium
GCAAGGTCCGGCTGCGGTTCCCACTCGTACCAGACTGCATTTACTTCTACCAGACTGGAAAGAGAGAATCTTTCGGTCGATCTAAGGACAAAGCCTTCGTACTCCGTCTCTAACTGCGCTAGACTGTCGTCGGCGAACTCGTCAAACCACTCCTCACCAAACCCGTCCGGTCTACCTAAGGAGACGCTGAAGGTTGGCCTGTAGTCGTCGTACTCGGTCTGGGTTGGGCCAAAAAACCGAACCTGCTGTGGCTCTGGCTCAAACGCTTCCCAGCCCTCCGGTACCAGCGCCGAGATAAGAGCGCCTTCGTGAGCGAAACTGGTGTAGCCTGGGTTTTCCACCATTTTGTCCTCCATAACGTCACACACTAGAGCTAGAGCAACACAAAGCGCGCGGTGCCAGCCGCGTGATCAAAGGCCGGGGTGTACTCCTCCGCACGTGCGGCCGGTGCAAGGCAGATGAGCGAGAATACTATGTTTCCAACTTGAGCAAAGGTCTCGTGGCGCAGCACCTGTATCCCCAAGTCCTCCTGTTCATACACGAGGGTCTGTCGCACAGCCGGTGCCCCGTCGACACTGCACTCAATAAATGACTCTATGCTGCGTTCCGGGATCTCTGCCGATTGAACTGCCAGGAGCCGGTATGCGTCACGCTGGTCCTCGGGAACTGCAGTAGCTTTAGCAAGCACCTTTGCTCCAAGCTCGTCGTCGCTATCAAGGTCGTCGGCATAAATGGCGCTGTTGGTGTCGGGGTCTTCGTCTTGTTCCTCAAACCCAATGGGCAACTCCAACGAGATCTTGCTGTGCCAACTGAAATGGTGAATGTGAGAAGGGAAGTTTCGCATTCGCAGCGGCCCCCAGTGTGATTTAGGCTACTCGTCAGCCTCAGCGTATGGTGTGCTACCAACAAGGTCAAGTGCTACATCGGGCTGGTCGGTAATGAGGCCATTCACACCCATATCCAGCAGTCGGAGCATCTCGGCCTTGTCGTTAATTGTCCATGCCGCCACAAAGATATTCCGCTCTGAGGCTGCCTTGACAAAGCGCCTGGTCAGCACCGGGATTCTGCCCGCATGCGGCGGGACGAGTAGGGCCTCATAGTCAGGCGCCACAAAGCTCTCACCGAAGAGCCAGGAGGCAGCAAGAAAGCGGGTAAGCTCGGGTTCTGATGCGTGGGTTGCGACTCGTGCGTCCTGGCTGCGGAAGTACTGGAGAATGCGGTGCGAGAAACTTGCCAGTACAGTTTGGTCAACGCGTTCATACTCCTGTACCAGCTGTAGAATAATTTCGGCGGCGCCGATATCGTCTTCCTTGGACTCAATCACCATGGGTGCATATGGGAAGGCTTCAAAAACCTCCCGCAGCGATGGAATAGTGATTCCTGTACCGCGCAGCGAAAAATCACCGGGCGCATCAAGTGGGCTGAAGGAGTACGCGGCATCAAGCTCCTTGAGCTCGGCGAGCGTGAAGGACTGGACCAGCCCGTTGCCGTCGGTTGTACGGTCAACAGAGCTGTCATGGATCACTACCGGCACCCCGTCGGCGGTCATGTGAACATCCATCTCAAGGACATCGACCCCTAACTCCCAGGCTCCGGCAAAGGCTGTGAGCGTGTTCTCGGGCCAGAGCGTCGCGCCTCCGCGGTGAGCAATAACCAGAGCTCGATCCTGCGACAGGCCTTCAAAAAATGGGTGCTCCGGCAACGGCTCGGCGCGACTCCTGAGTAGAGCGAAGGCCAGGCCCGCAACGAGCGCTGCAATAACGAGAATGGCAATAACGGTTCGCCTGCTTTGTGTCACGTTGTCTCCCGTATCCTAAGTAGTTTAGCAAAGGATGGAGGCGAAACCAAGTGAATAGGGCCGCGCCAAGAAAATGGGTGAACTCCATTGACAGCGAGCGTAATACACCTTACATTAGCCTCATGTTAGTGAGCGTTAACTAACATGAGAAGAGCCTTGGCTCGTGTGCTTAATCCGGATCATCGGGAGGCTGGAAATGAATGACCTAACACCGCGGCAGAACGAAATCATTGGAGCCGCTATACACCTGATCTCTCGCAAGGGAATACAGGAACTTACCATACGCAATCTAGCCCGTGAGCTCCATATTTCCGAGCCCGCAATCTACCGGCACTTTGAGAGCAAGTCCGAGATACTCTCGGCGATGCTGGAGTACCTGCATCACGACACGCGTACCATTTTCGAGCAGTCACAGAAGGAAGGAAACGCTATTGCCCGCGTTCGACAGTACTTCACACTCCTGTTCAGCCGGCTTGAGACAAACCCGGCAAGTGCGGCGGTGGTATTTTCCGACGAGGCTTTCATGAACGAAGAACGCCTTTCCTCTATGGTTCGTGCGCTTGTTGAGCTGGCCTTGGATAATACTACTGAACTGCTGATTCAGGCACGTGAGGAAGGAGAACCCAAACAGGGCACCGCCGCCACCACCGGGCGCCAGGCCTCCCACCCGCAGCACGAGCAGGAACTCGCGACCCTGCTCGTGGGGGGCGTGAGACTGATGGTCAGGCGTTGGCACATGGACGACTACTCCTGGAGTCTAAGTGAGCGCGGAATAGCTGTAGTTGATACCTTTCTTGGTCTTATAGAGGCCCGGTCATGAGCCTCAAGCACATGAGACGCCGTTTCGTCCGCGCGTCTCTCGTCCTCTTCGTTGCGTCCGCACTCATATTCGTTCCGGCGGCGGGACTGCCCATGCTCCTCAGCGTTTTCGGAGCCGAGGGGTCGGGTGAATCTGAGGAGATGGGTGAGACTGAGCCAGCACAAGTGACCACGTCAATGCCAGAGATTGCGACCGAGTCTGACGAGACCCAGACTGAACCTCCGCATTCCTCACGCCGCTCTATTCGTCTTCCGGCCGAGGTGCATGCCGCCGCCGCTGTTCATGTCTTCCCGGATACTGGCGGGATACTCACCAGACTCCTTGTTGAGGTGGGACAGTATGTGGCAGCCGGTCAGGCGGCGGCCTACATTGATCCTTCCCGACCAGGAAGCCGCTACGAACCCAGCCCGGTTCGGGCGCCAATCTCTGGCACCGTCACGGTGATACATAGCGACCTGGGGGAACGAGTTGCTACATCGACCCCAATAATCCGAGTTGAAACGCTAGATCAGCTCGAAGTCAGGGTGGCCGTACCGGAGCGCTATCTCTATCTGATACACCCCGATGTAGATGCAAAGCTGCGCCTTCCTGCCATGGGAGATCGAACAGTGCCGCTCGAGATTGCGCGGATGAGCCCAGTTCTTACACCGAGTAGCCGGAGCAAGGACGTCACCTATAGGGTACGAAGTCTCTTTGGGGAGACAGGCGCACGCTCGAGAGAAAGCGGCTCGAGAGAAAGCGGCTCGGAGGAAAGCGGGTTTCGTGGGGTCGAACCTGGTATGTTCGGCGAACTCCTGTTGCATGACCTGCGCCAGGTCGGGACAGACGCCGCGAGCGAGACCGAGCAATGAGCTTTACCCAGCGCATTTTCGACAGACCGGTCACAGTTCTGGTTCTGTTTGTGATCCTGAGTGGGCTTGGTCTCTATAGCGCACGTTCAATGCCGGTTAACCTCTTTCCGGAGGTTGAGCTACCCATGATCACTGTCTCTACAAGTTACAGAGGCGCCGGTCCGGCAGAGGTAGAGAACCTTGTTACCCGTCCCTTGGAGAGCTCGCTCGCAAACATTGGTGGAATTCAAAAAATGAGTTCATCCTCCACCGAAGGGCTGAGCCGTATTGTGCTGGAGTTTGGCTGGGATGTGGACACTACCGATGCTACCAATGACATCCGGGACCAGCTTGACCGAGTGCGGGCCGACCTCCCTCCCGGCACAGACCCCCCACGCGTTCTGAAATTTGACCCCTCCTCGCTACCAATTCTCGGAATTGCCGTCCGTGGCGATGCATCTCTTGAAGAGCTGCGAGCAGTTGCCGAGGACGATATCGAATGGAGACTCGAGCAAATACGTGGGGTAGCCCAGGTTTCCACTCAGGGTGGTCGAGATTCGCTGGTAAAGGTGGAGCTTGAACAGAATCGACTGGAGGCGTACGGGTTCACCGTGACTCAGGTAGCTCACATGATCAGAGTCCACAACCTGGACGGCGCAGGTGGTACGCTTGATGAGGGAGACAGGAGTCTGCTGGTACGTACAGCAGGGGAGTTTGTCGAGCTTGACGATATCGCAGACACCGTAATTGGATTTCGCGGCGGCCGAGCGGTGACCCTGGACGAGATAGCAACCCTTGGTTTGGCATTTGACGAGCCCGAAGAACTGGTCTACATCAACGGCGAAGCCGCGGTGTATTTGTCTGTACAAAGAGAAAGCGGAGTCAACTCAGTCGAGGTGGCCGATGCAGTTCGCGCCGAGCTTGCGCGCATAGAGCAGATTCTGCCGCATGACATTCGGCTCGATATAGTACTGGACGGCACCTCGGTTGTACGAAGTGCACTCGGTGAGACAGGGTCTTCCCTTCTTCTGGGCGCCCTTTTTGCCATGATGGTGCTCTATGTGTTCCTGCGTGACATCAGGACAACCGTGACTATTGCAGTGGCTATTCCGGTGTCCCTGCTCATGACTGTGTTCGTCATGAACATTGCCGGTTTGACTCTGAACCTGCTTACCCTGTCCGGACTTATTCTGGGTGTCGGGATGATTGTGGACTCAGCTATTGTAATTCTGGAGAACATTACTACCCACCGCGAGGGTGGGCAGGACTCTGCTGTGGCGATTGTCGCCGGAACCAGGGAAATGATCACTGCTATTACTGCATCGACCCTGACTACGATATCTGTCTTCATTCCCATACTCATTTTTCGTTCCGAGCTTGAGGTTTTTGGGATTCTCTTTGGTGATATCTCATTTACGGTAGTAACCGCGTTGGTGTCGTCCTTGCTGGTTGCGACCATCCTGGTGCCGGTGCTGGTTGGGCATTACATTAAGCTTCCGTCATTAGCAGACAGCAACTCCTCAGAAGCATCGGCGACTCAGAGCCTGCTCTTCCGCGCAAAGGAGGCGGTGGGTAACTTCCTGGACTGGCTTACGGGGCGGTATGCACAGGCTCTCAACGGGGCTCTTCAGAGGCGCCCGTCTACCATTGTGGTAGTGGCCGCCTTGTTCATAGGTAGTCTCACGCTGGTACCGCGGATTGGGGTTGTGTTCTCACCGCCTTCACCCGCAGACGACATTACTGCAACCATTGAACTGCCGCCCGGAACGCGTCTGGAGGTGACCAATGAAGTAATGCGCGGCCTTGAGCAGACCTTGCGTGAAGAACTACCGGAGTATGAGAACATTGTTCTGATTGTGGGCGGAGCTGGGCAGTCGGTTATTCCGGGAATGTCCCAAACGCACACCGGCAGCATCTCGGTAACCTTGCCACCAATTGAGCGGCGGGTGTCCAGTACCAAGACCGTGGAACACATCATTCGCTCGGTAATTGGCTCTGTTCCTGGCGTGAGTGGTGCTATTTCTGAAGGGCAGGGCGCCGCAATTCTGGGCTGGGACCCGGTGGATGTAGTCATTTCCACGCACAACCTTGAGGATGCTCGAAACGCAGCGTCGCGGATTGTGCATGTCCTGCAACAAGACTTTCCAATGGTAACCGAGCCTGCGTCCTCACTCACCGATCCAGTACCGGAACTCCAGGCTCACGTGAATCGTGCACGGGCACGATCAGCCGGTGTGACGGTCGAA
>SLAA01000038.1 GCA_007127105.1 Spirochaetales bacterium
CAGCGGCCACCGCCGACCACTGGCCGCTCTACCTTAATCCACCAGCTTTTTGTTCAGCAATTTAAGCGCCGCGGTTCCCATAGCACCGGTCACGACCACGATGTACAGAATACTCCACCACAACTCCGGGCTCCAGCCTCCGCCAGCGAGTGCCCGTGTGAGGCGAACCGGGTGGGTTAGTGGTAGAACTATAGCTATGGGTTGCGCCGCCCGAGGAAGGTTCTCTATAGGGAAGACCACACCGGCAAAGAAGAACATTGGCGAGATCAGTCCCGAAAACAAAAAGTTAAACTGGTTGATATTCTTCACAAAAGCGTTCATCAGCAACCCAAGAGTTGCAAACATTGCACCTGTGAAGAAACCAATCACCGGGGCAAAGAGGATCCAGCCTGGTGAGAGAATTCCAGCAGTCATTGCAACAATGAGCACGGCCAGGGTAAACACAAACCCCTTTGTTGCCGCCCATACAATTTCGCCGAGCAGAAGGTTGTTCGCAGTGATGGGAGCGCCAAGCATGCCGTCGTAGACCTTGTCAAACTCAAGTCTAATGTAGGTACCGAAGGAACACTCAAAGGTTGCGGTAAACATTGCTGCGGTCACCAGCAGTCCAGCCGCCAGGTACTGTATGTAAGGTTGCCCATTCATGGTGCCCACGAACTGGCCCAGGCCCATTCCAATTCCGACAAGGAAGATCAAGGGTTCAAGGAATGGCGGCAGGGCATTCGAAATAAGGGTGCGGCTGTACACCCGAACATGACGATACCAGACACTCATGATTCGCCCAACAAAACTCCGTGGACGGGCAGTGGCGCTATCTATTGGTGCAGACAAAAAGTTTGCGGTGCTACTGGGCATCGTTGAGCCTCCGACCGGTGATTCGTAAGAACAAGTCCTCAAGATTGCTGGGACGCACAAGGAACTCGTCCGGAGCCAGGTGTGACCCAAGGTCCTCAAGGTGCGAGATGTTGCCAGCGTAGTAGAGCACCCGTTCACCCGAGTCCTCTACGCGAATCTCAGGGTGCCCGTTGGGCTTAAGCATTGCTACTAACTCATCCTTGCGCTCGGGTCGGTTTAGTTCCAGGACATAGGACTCTATGTTGTCGCTGAGGAGTCGTCGCGGTGCCCCCTCAAGTACCTTTTTGCCTTTGTCCATGATCACAATCGTGTCGGCAATCTGGTAGGCCTCCTCCATATAGTGAGTGGTCAGCAATATGGTGACGCCGGTCTTGATCAGACTTCGGAGTTTGTCCCAGATGAGCTGCCGCACCTGTGGGTCGAGCCCGGTTGTGGGCTCGTCGAGTATCAGGAGCCGTGGGTTGCCCAGCAAGGCGCGTGCGATAATGAGCCTGCGTTTCATGCCGCCGGAGAGTTCACGGACTCGAGCGGTGCGCCGTTCAGATAGCTCCATGAACTCCAGCAGATAGTCTATACGGGCGGCGGCCTTGGATGCTGCCAGTCCGTAGAACTTAGAATATATCTGGAGGTTCTGTAATACGTTCAGCTCCTGGTCCAGGTTGTCGTCCTGGGGTGCAACACCGGCAAGGGCCTTAATGTTGAGTTCGGACGACCGTGGGTCATAGCCAAATACTGACAGCTGTGTCTCGTCCCGTGGATCCGGCCTCGCCTTGCCGTAAAGAACCTTCATGGTCGTCGTTTTGCCCGCACCATTCGGACCAAGGAACGCAAAGCAGCCGGGGCCTTCAATTCTAAAGCTTAAGTCGTCAACCGCGCGGGTATCCCGATAGGTTTTATGTAGGTGGTTTACCTCAATGATGTCTGTACTCATGGACTGTAAGGTAGACAATTTCCGACAAAAAACAAAGTGCGGCGCTGTGCCGGGAGCAGGACGGACTGCATGCACGCCAGCTTTCTAACGGAATTTACGTCCGAATTAGGACTATGCGCCTGGCACGGGAAGGCGTATCTTACGGTGGGCGGAGGTAGATGTAATGAAGTTGTTGCCGATTCTGGCTATTGTGCTCCTTGTTGTTTCCTGTGGCCGGGGAGGCGCGGACGGGCGGTCTGCCGCCACCGGAGACTGGGCGGCCGACAGCGCCGATGACTGGATGCAACCTGCTGTCGAGGTGGTTGAGGCTCGTAGTGGTCGCCTCGTAGATACAGTGGAGTCCACCGGTATTGTTGCCGGTGCGCGCGAGGTTCTGCTGGTAACCGAGACGCAGGGGATTATACGCGAGCTTGGGTTTGAGCTTGGTGACTCGGTAAAGGCCGGGCAGGTGATGCTCCGCTTTGATGACGGGGTTGAGCGCTACGCCATGCAACAGGCCCGTGAGGAGCTTGAGACCGCACGACTTGACTCTGCAGCTATTGAACGTCTCTTGGAGCGCGGGAGCGCCAGTAGGCTGGACCTGTCCAGAGCCCGCGCCGCCGTTGGGGGCGCAGGAGCCCGTTACGAGTCGGCACGGCGGCAGTTCGAGGCTCGTACCGTGCGAGCCCCTTTTGATGGGGTGGTCGCGTCTCGTCCCCCGGAGATAGAGGCAGGCAACTATCTTGGCGCCGGGAGTTCGGTCGCTCGAGTGGTGGATCTCAGCAGCCTCCGTGTTGATTTGGCTCTTGGAGAAAGGGAGATTGCACTAGTATCTCGGGGCGACCGGGCCGAGGTGCGTACACGGGCCTGCCCTGAGCCCCTGAGCGGTGGAGTTGTGTCAGCAGTTGCCGCCGGTGCAGATTCGGCAACCGGGAGTTACCGTGTGCGGGTAACCTGGGAGAATGAGTGTGGTGACCGAGCTCGCGTAGGAATGGCAGCCTCGGTGCGAATACAGGTTGAGAATGGCGTGGTCGGAATTCTTCTACCTGCGTCTGCCATTGTTCGCCGTCAAGACGCCAGTTTTGCCTATGTGCTGACTGAGAACGACCGTGCAGAGCGGCGAGAGCTTCGCTTAGGTGAGCAGTTCGCGGATCGGGTGCTGGTACTCGAAGGAGTTGCCGAGGGAGAACGAGTAGTGAACTCCGGGCTTACTCGTGTGCGTGACGGAGTAGTGGTAAGGCCATCCATGGTCTCGTCAGCAGTTGTGCGCTAAGGGTTTCGGGAGTTATTCATGAGTATAGGCAGATTCTCGGTATCGAACTCGGTACTGGTGACCATTGCTACCATCGTCATTCTTGTCTTAGGTCTATTCAGTCTCAGAAATTTACCGCAGGAACAGTTCTCAGAGGTGCCGTTCTTTTTTGTCAACATCACGGTACCTTACCCCGGTGTAGCGGCCGCAGATGTGGAACGTAACGTCACCATTCCTATTGAAGACGAGATGCAGGGGCTTGATCGTCTTGATACGGTACGCTCTATCTCGGATGAAGGAATCTCGGTAGTCACTCTGGAGTTTGACCAGGGAGTCGGCCCGCGTGAGTTTGACTCGCTTTTTCAGGAGGTGAGGAATCGATTCTCCAACGTTGGCCTGCCGGATGGAACACTGCAGGCCTCAATCGAAGACTTCTCGTCCAACGACTTTCTTCCTGTCATAGAGGTCGTGCTCTACGGACTAACCGAGTACGAAGTTCTCAACCGTTCAGCGCTTGAGCTCAGAGATCGACTCCGCAGGGTGCCCGAGGTCTCGGGAGTAACGCCGGTCGGATCACGCGATCGGAAGGTGCTTATTTCGGTTGATCGCAGTCGGGCCGAGGCAATTGGAGTTTCGCTTGACGAGGTTGTTGCAGCGGTTCGCGCTCGCAATGTTACGGTTCCAGGAGGCACAATCAGTAGTGGCGCGCGCGACTATATCCTGCGAACCGTCGGTGAAATTCGGGACCTTGATGAGTTCGCCCGCACCGTTGTCCGTACCGCTGGCAGCGACGGTCAAGGTGTGGTTTTGCTGGGGGATGTAGCCGAGGTACGTGAGGACTATGATTCCGAGGCCGGAGGGGCGCGCTTTAACGGCCTCCCGGCAATCTCCTTGCGAATAACCAAAATTCCGGGTGGCAGTTCGATTGGGGTCATTGATGAAGCGAGACGAGTCGCCATTGCGTATGCATCCGAGCTACCCGCAGGCGTTGAGTTAGCCTTCTTCAATGACTCAACGGTGCAAATTCGTGACAGTCTTGATGTACTGATTTCAAATGCCGTACTCGGCCTTATTCTTCTGGTGGTGATCCTGTTCCTGTTCGTGGGCATCCGCAATGCGCTCATGACCGGGCTCGGAATTCCAGTAACCTTTGCGGTTACCTTCATTATCCTTGAGGCGACCGGGGAGACACTCAACAGTAACACCCTGTTTGCACTCGTGCTTGTGCTTGGGCTCATTGTTGACCATGCCATTGTGATTGTTGAGAACAGTTATAGGCTGCAGTCGCAGGGCCTGTCGCAGCGTGAGGCTGCGGTCCGCGGGGTGGACCAGGTCGTCATTCCCATTATCGCTGCAACCGCCACGACGATTGCCGCATTCCTGCCGCTGGCATTCCTGCCGGGCGTCATAGGTCGATTTCTCCGCGTCGTACCCATCACCGTCACAATTGCGCTTGTGGCCTCTACGTTTGAGGCAAGCGTGTTTCTTCCGTCACACTACGCTGACTGGCCGGGAGGGTCCAGGCCACCACGGCGCCGTGTGCTTGAGAGAATCCAGTCGCTGTACGCCGGATTCATTCGCCGCGTCTATAAGCACAAGTTTAAGACAGTGGCGCTCATGTTTGTGATTATGATTGGAACCTTTGGGTTGGTGCGTACCATACCACCGGATCTCTTTGCAGCTGAGGACTTCTCGGTGTTCTTCATTGAGATTGAGATGCCTCCCGGCACACCGTTGCAGCGCACAGACGAAATAGTCGCGGAGTTCGAGGCTGAAGTGCTTCCACGAATTGGGGAGGGAGAGATTATCTCGGTTGTTTCTACTATAGGATTCACCGGGCGTCAGGACGGTTCGGTGACTCGTAGCAGCGTTGCTCAACTCACGGTCGATATAGCCGAGCTTGATGACGGCCGAACACGGAGCATCGCCGAGGTCATGGGTGACATACAGGAGGGAACGCTTCATATAGCAGGCCCGGAGACGGTGCGCTTTCGCAAGGCTCCAAGTGGGCCACCTCAGGATCCGCCCATTGTTTTTCGGTTCTTTGGTGAGGAGCTGGATGAGCTTGCTCAGGTAACTGAGGCGGTGCGTTTGCGACTATCCGACTACCCGGAAGTCTTTGATATTCAAGACAACCTGGATCAAGGGAGCCCGGAACTGCGTATCTTGGTGGATGAAAACGCCGCTGCCCGGTTTGGACTGAGTAAGCAGAGTATTGGGAACTTCGTGCGGGCAAGCTTTGACGGTATTCCGGCTGGCAGCTTTTTTAGTCGTAACGAAGAGGCCGAGGTGTTGGTACGTTATGGCGGACCGACTCAGTCCGGGGTCGAACAGTTGGTGCAGTTGCGAATTCCCAACATGGCTGGCTTGCAGGTGCCGTTCTCAAGCGTTGCACGCATAGAGGAGGCCGGGGGAATATCAAGTATTCGCCGTCTTGATGGACGTAGAGAGGCTACGGTTGAGGCCGAGACCTACACGAATGACAACCTTGCAGAGATCAACCAGACAGTTCGGAGTCTGTATGATAACGAACTTGCTGAGCGCTTCCCAGGAGTGGAGATAGCAGTTGGCGGGCGCTTTGCCGAGATACTCAATATCCTTCTGGATATACTCCGTGTCTTTCTGATTGGTCTCTTTGCTATCTATGCAATACTTGGCACGCAGTTCAAGAGTTACCTGCAACCTTTTCTCATTCTACTTTCGGTGCCATTTGCATTCGTGGGGGTCATTCTGTATCTGATACTGTCCGGAACCGCTCTGTCTACCACAGTCATTTATGCCGGAGTTGCGCTGGCCGGAATTGCGGTCAATGATACCATTGTGCTGGTGTCCTTCATTAACGAGCGTCGAAAAGAAGGTGCCCCGGTAGCTGAGGCGGTGATAGACGGGGCGGTAACTCGGCTGCGGCCGATCCTCCTGACTTCATTTACCACCATTGGGGGGCTGCTGCCCATAGCTATGGGTCTTGGGGGTGAGTCCATAGTCTGGGGGCCAATGGCGAGCACCATTGTGTTTGGCCTCTTGTTCTCAACCTTGACCGCACTTGTTGTTGCTCCGTGCCTGTATGGGATTCTGTACGAGCGCCGAGATCGCCGCCGCCCGAGCGAGGCCTGAACTTGCTCGGAAATTCTGCGGCAGATGATCTCGCGGAAAACAATCTCGGTAGCTAAGCGCTTAGTCCTCGACAGGATAGAGCATGAGTAGGAGTGAGCGATCCCGTACGAGGTGGTGTTCGGCAGCGTCGCGAATCCTTTCGGCGGTCAGCGCTTCTATGAGTTGCGGTACAGCAAGCAGTGACTCGAGAGGGCGCTCATATTTGTAAGCAAACTCGAGCGCTGAGTTCCAGTAGCTATTTGACCGCAGATCTTGTTCATGCTCACGGCGTTGTGTTTCCTTGACACGGTCGAGGTAACGCTCAGCAATATCGGTAGAAGCGGCGAGTGCCGCGGTCTCTTCCTCTACGACTCCGGCAAGCCTGCGCAACTCTGCCGGGTCGGCACCAAAGCTCAGGAGCAGTAGGTACTCGGGTTCGGGATAGCGGCTGAGGGAGCGTTGTACACCCACCGAGTAGGTGCCACTCTCCCGCTCGCGAACGCGGTCTCGCAACTGCAAGCGCAGAACGTCGGCGAGGCTGGCCAGAAGGTGATTCTGCTCCTGTGACCAGTCGTGCTCGCCGTGGTAGACGAGCGCCAAGCGCCCGGCATCCTCAATTCCAGCGCGTACCTCATCCTCAACTCGACTATCGGGTCGAGGAGTGCGTCGGTCATGGAACCTTGGTGCTGGCCGCTCGTTTGGCAGTGAGCCGAGGTAGGCGAGGACGAGCTCTCTGAAGTCCGCAGATTCTCCGGTCGTAATGTTTCCTACAAACACAAAGGTAAAGGCCCCCGCATTTCCGTAAAGATCGTGGTGGAGTTCTACGGCCTGGTGCCGGTCGAGTTCTCCAAGCATTTCGGCCCGAAAGGGACGCGTGCGAGTGTTTCCTGGCGAGAGTAGTTCAGTTAGGCGGTCTTGAAACACGGCAAAGGGCTGGGTGGCACGGCTGCGCAGTGCTACCTCATCGCGTCGAATGAAGTTCTCAAAGCTCTGTGCATCTAACCTGGGTTGGGTCATCTGAAGATGTATGAGCTGGAAAAGGGTATCAAGATCCTCGGTCGACGCACGGCCCGACAGTCCGTGAAACACCGACTCCACAACGTGTTCGACTCGCACCGACTTCCCGGCCAGCAGCCGGTCAAGCTCGCTCTGGGTGAACTCGGCAACACCGGAACGAGCGAACATGTCCTTGAGTTTTCGTGCTTCCAGCACGCGATCGTCATTGGCAAAAGATGTGCCGCCTTGTGCAAAGGCAGAGAACTGAACTTCATCGCTGCGAAACTCGGTCTCCTTCCAGACTACGCGAAGTCCGTTGTTAAGTATCCACTCGGTAGCATCAACCTCTTCATGGTAGATTTCCGAAACGATCTCTCCGGGCTCCGGGCTTGACTCTATGAGCGGACCGTCCGATCCGGTAAAGCTAAAATCGCTCAGGCTCGCGGTTTCGGCGCGGCGCAGTGCAGAAGCCAACTCAACTTCATTTGGGGGTTCCAGGCCGGGGCGCTCCGGAAGCGTGACCATGACGACCCTGTTGCGGTCACTCAGGAACTGCTCTGCCCGAGCGTTGAGCTCTTTCAGGCTGATCTCGGGGAGGAGCTCCTGTGTGAGGGCGTACTCGTACTCAATGCCGGGAATGGCTTCACCGTGCAGAACATGAGATGTGTATTCCACCATGTAGCGGTCACTCGGAGTTCGTTCGCGTTCGTTGTAGGCGGTGCGCATTGAGCGCTCAAAGCGGCGAGTTGCAAGCTGCCGTTCCACCTCACTAAATCCGTGAATCTGCACCCGTTGTGTCTCGCGCGCAATGGCCTCTAGTCCGGCTGTTATTCCGCCTTCGTCGGTTACTGCTTGGAGGAGATGCACATCGGCTGCTCGAACAATCCTACCGGTGGCGGCGCTTGCCTGGAGAAAAGGGGCATCGCTGGCTTGGGCAAGTTCGGAGAAACGTTCATTCATCATCATGGCGTAGAGGATGTCACCCAGACGCTCACGGTACTCAGCTCTGGTTTGCATTGGATTCGGTGAGCGCTTGTTATACACCGCAACGGAACTACGTGGGGCTTCCGGATCGGAGGCCACCGCAAAGAGCGTCTCGGTGTGGTCGGGCACCAAAAACTCGGGTCGTTCAGGTGCGCCTTCTCGGGACTCAATTCGACCAAAGAATGTATGGATGAGCTCCTCGACAAGGTCAGTGTCAAAATCACCAACAGCTATCACCGACATGAGCTCCGGGCGGTACCAATCCCGGTAGAAGGCCACGAGCTCCTCGCGCGGGGCATTCATAAAGACCTCGGGCTTGCCAATAGGGAGGCGGTCAGCATAACGGGATCCCTGGAAAAGTACAGGAAACTGTGCATCACGTAGCCGTGTCTGAGCCCCAAGCCCAACGCGCCACTCCTCCAGGATAACGCCACGCTCTCGTTCCACCTCCTCGGGTTCAAAACTAACTTTGTGTGCCCAGTTTTCGAGTATGTGAAAGGCGCGTTCAAGGCGTTCGGTCGAGTCGGTGGGGAGCTGGAGCATGTACACTGTTTCTTCGAAGCTGGTGTATGCGTTGACATCTGGCCCAAAACGCATGCCGAGTGACTCGAGGTAGGCGACGATCTCGTCTTTTTCAAAATCCTCGGTACCGTTGAACGCCATGTGTTCAACAAAATGAGCCAGCCCCAACTGATTCTCGGTTTCCAGTGTGGACCCCGCATTCACGACAAGTCGCAAAAAGGCGCGACCAGCCGGTTCTTCATTCTTGCGAATGATATAGCGGACACCATTCTCCAGTTGGCCATGACGGACCGCAGGGTCTATTGGGAGTGCGAGTCCATCTTCCACGGACTGCGCTCCGACGGCCAGCGGAAACAACAGCAGAATGAGAACTGCAGTAATCAGACGCTTTGCATGAGTGACAATGAAACGCATGGAAACCTCGATTGTTAGTGATGACCGGGTGATTGTGGTGACCGGGTGAAGTTCATAGTTCCGAGATGACGGCGAGTTCAAAGCTCCGGTGGACGTTCCCAGTACCGGTGCAGCTCAAAGTGGTTGCAGATGTCGTGCTCAAGGTCGCGGGTAATGACCGAACCGGGGCTGTAAGTCGGGGCAAAGCGGAATTTCTCGGTGCCATGATTCATCTGTACACTGGAAGCTGCCCAGACCACCTGGTCTACACTTCTTGTTGATGCCAGTATTTGCTTGGACTTCTCTGTCTTGGTGAGTTCAATTTGCAGGTATCGTACCCGCCATGTTTCGCACTCGAACCAGAAATCACGAACCTTTCCAACCTCACCGTCGACTGCATTGACATGGTAACCGGTGACTTCATTACAGCTTCGGAGTTTGCTCTCGTTTTCCGGTTCAACATCACTCTGCTCAGCTTCTTCGTTACCATGCTCAGCAAGAGCTCCAGTTGGAGTAGAATGGGCGCCCCAGAGGCCAGCCCCACCCCAGTAAACCGGAAAGTCGTAATAGACAAAAAGCTCGTTTTCAATTTGACGGGATATAGGGCGGTCGGTGTCTGTATCAGGACTGTTCTTGACCTGCTCTTTGGTGAGGGAAACCGCAACGCATTTGCTTTCCGGATACACCCCGGTGATGGCAAGCGGAGTAATGAGCACGGAACGTCCAAAGAGCCAGGGGCCGGTACGGACTACCAGGTATCGGACGACCCAGCGCTCTTCATCGAAGTACAGATCTTCGACATGGCCAACCTCGCCGTCGGAGGCCTGCAACTTGTAGCCATGGAGCCCGCGTGCACCAAAAAATAGTGGATGCTGTTCCTGTTCTTCCATCACAACCTCCAGTATAGTGCTGCATGCGAACCGGGTAAAGCTCTTTCCCGACGCGCGCATCACTTACTCGTCTTCTATCTCCTCGAATACCTGTCGTATTCCTTCGGAGGCAACACGTAAATTATCCGACAATTCCACCAGGTTGGCAAGAATCTCCTCAATCCGATCTCCAGTCGTATGATCCTGAAGCCGAGCAAGGGTTGACCCGTCTTCGCTTAGTCGGGCTCCAAGCATAGCGACCTCAAGAGCCGCCTGCTGAATAGTTGCTATGGTTGCCGCTATCTCGCCTTCACCGACCACGTCGTCAAGATTATTCAATAGGGCATCTGCCCGGGCGCTTGCCGAGCTCAGGTTTGCAACCACCTGGTCAACCATGTCGGCGTTGCGCTTCAAGAGCTCATTCAGCAGCTCCGAGGTCTCGCTTACATTTCGAACCGCCCGGCCCCCATCCGCCATGATCGAGGCCAGGTCGACCGTCGGGTCACCCTGAAAGCGGGTGCCGGGCTCGGCAATTGGGGCAGAACCGGAACCGGGATACACTTCCACCGTCTGGTCACCAAACATTCCACGAGTCAGAATCGCAAACCCCTCGTCTTCACGCAGGTACAGGTTTCGGTCAAGTCGGATACCTACAATTACGCTCGTTTGGGTTTCGGGATTTATCTCAAGGCTGACGACTGAGCCAATCTTAATTCCCAGTTTGCTCACCACGGTGCCTCGGCTAATGGTACCTGCATGATTGAACTCTACCTCGTAGCTTGGTCCGGCGCTGAACACAAAATTCAAGGCAATAGAATACAGTGTCACCAGAATTGCGGCCGAGATGAGCGTGAAGATGGCAGCTCGTGTCTTACTTCCTGTTCGCATGGTACTCCTCGTGCAGAATCTCACGTTGTTCAATAAAGCGTGTTCGCAGTTCAGACTCAGGCCGCTTAAACTCGGCGCGTGCTTCTATTACGCTAATGCGGCCATCCTCAATCAGAGCCACAGTGTCACCAGCGAATAGGGCCAGATCGACATCGTGGGTGACAATGAGCGATGTGATATTCACCGTGTCACTGAGTTTCTTGATCATTGTATCCACCGTGCCAGCGCTAATGGGGTCAAGGCCGGTTGTGGGTTCATCGTAGAAAAGGTATCTGGGCTGGGTGATCATGCAGCGGGCGATGGCGGCTTTGCGTTTCATGCCGCCGGATAACTCCCGCGGCACAACATCAAGAAAGGGTGTCATCTCGACGATATCGGCATAGCGCCGTACCTCGCGGTCAATCTCTGCAGGGCTGTGTTTGCGATGATAAGCCAGTGGAAACGCAATGTTCTCGTAGACAGTCATTCCGTCGAACAAGGCGCCTTCCTGGAGTAGCATCCCTATTGCCGAGCGAATGACCTTAGCTTTGCGTGGTGAGGCTGTAACAATGTTGTGGCCGTCAATGTCGATAACTCCCTTGTGCGGCACCAGGAGGCCACAGATGCATTTCAGGAGCACCGACTTGCCAATGCCGCTACGGCCCATAATGACCGTAGCCTTATTGTCTTCAATGACTATATCAAGCCCGTTGAGAACGCGCTTGTCTCGAAACCTCATATGGACACTGCTACATCTGATCAAAGGAAGCCCCCTTGGCGGAGGCCAACACTCACCAACAGATCCGTTACCAGCACCACAAAGATATTGAGTACCAGTGCCTTGGTGGTTGTTTCGCCCATATCCGCTGCACTTTCGCAGTAGAAGGTTCCAAAGCAACATGCGTTGAGTGAGACAAAGAAACCAATCAGGACGGCACGGATCATGGTGCTGGTAATAACGGTGGCGTCCAGAAAGATAAAGGCGTTGTCCATGAATATGGGAAGGGGTAGTTCAAACCACCAGTTCAGCAGGAATGCCGAGCTAAAGATTGCAATCCCGTGCGTGATTCCGACAAATATCGGCAAAACCAGCAGCGAGGCGACCACTCTTGGAATAACGAGGTACTTGAACGGCTCAACGTCCATGAGCTTTAAGGCATCCAGTTGACCGGTCATTTGCATGGAGCCAATCTCAACCGTCATTGCCGTCCCGACCTTGGCTGAGTAGATGGTTGAGGCCAGCATGACCGAGCCGGCGCGCAGGATCACCTCCACCGTCGCGGTGCTCACATAGCGGGTGGCACCCAGATAGCGTCCGTAGTAGCCGCTTACCCAGGTGAGCAACAGACTGAGCATTATGCTGCCAGCGATTATTGGACCAATTGCGCTGTCAAAGACGAGAAAGAACTGCCTAGCGGTCTCTTTCCAGGGAAAGCCTCGACTGAACAACCATCGGGTGAAACTCCGATAGCGCTGCATAAGGGAGATGAAGTCGGAGTACATTCGAGCGGCTGTAGACGGTGTCGTTTGAACTTTGCTCATTTGCTCTTAACTATACTCACTGCCCGCGATTGAGGCTATGGAGATCAGCGCATCACAGGCCAAGTTGCTAGTGCTTTCCCTCGCTATCCACGAGCTGCGGCCGGAATTTCCCAGTCCAGCAACAAACACCCTATACCCCATAGAATTAATAGTGTATAATCCGCGCTTTAAGGAGGTGTCATGAAACCGGTTGAGTCGATAACAGAACTCATTGGAAGAACTCCACTCGTGCAACTGCGCAGCTTTGCGCCCCAGTCCGCATCAGGTGTTGAGCTCTACGGAAAGCTGGAGAATAGAAATCCGGGTGCAAGCGTGAAGGACCGAATAGGTCTGGCAATGATTGAGGCCGCCGAGGAGTCGGGAGAGTTACAGCCTGGTGGATCTATAGTCGAGGCGACCAGCGGTAACACCGGCATTGCGCTGGCCTATATTGGAGCCGTGAAGGGGTATAAGGTTGTTCTCACCATGCCTGACACCATGAGCATTGAACGGCGGCGGCTCCTTTCGGCATATGGCGCCGAGTTGAATCTCACGCCGGGACACCTGGGCATGAAGGGTGCGGTTGAGCTGGCCGAGGAAATTGTGGCTGAACGTAGTGGGGCGGTGCTCATGCGGCAGTTCGCCAATGTCGCCAATCCTGAGGCGCATCGGCAAACTACAGCCGAGGAGATATGGCAGGATCTTGAAGGGAGAATAGATATCTTTGTAGCGGGCGTAGGCACCGGAGGAACGCTCACCGGTGTCGGGAGCGTGCTCAAGCAGCGGAACAAGGCCATTGAACTCGTTGCGGTTGAACCTTCGGACTCCCCGGTGCTGTCCGGCGGAACACCCGGGCCACATCGCATTCAGGGAATCGGCGCTGGGTTCGTACCAGAGGTGCTGGATCGGAGCTTGATTGACGAGGTGCTTCAGGTGAAGTCGGAGCAGGCCGCCGAGGCGACACGCCAGCTGGCCAAAAAAGAAGGGATTCTTGCGGGTATTTCGGCTGGTGCCAATGTGTACGCGGCGGCTCAGGTTGCCGCTCGTCCGGAAAATGCTGGCAAGCGCATTGTTACGATTATCTGTGATACCGGAGAACGGTATTTGAGCACCTGGCTATTCGACAACGTTTAAGGAGTAATGAAACATGAGTACACAGAAACTGGAAACACTCGCCATTCACGCCGGCTTAAGCAAGGAGTCGGGTGGCGAACCGAGCCGCGCACCTGCGCTGCATAGAACTACCGCCTACAACTTTCGCGACACCACGCATGCTGCGAATTTGTTCGCTCTCAAGGAGCTCGGGTACATCTATACCCGTCTCCATAATCCAACACAGGACGTACTCGAACAGCGGCTTGCGGCCTTGGACGGCGGAGCGGCTGCGCTGGCACTGGCCTCCGGTACCTCGGCGGTATTCTATTCCATAATTAACATAGCTGGTACGGGTGACGAGATTGTCTCGAGTAGCCATCTCTATGGCGGAACCTATACAATGTTCAACGACATCCTCCCGCAGTTTGGAATCACGGTGCGCTTTGTCGACCCCACTGACCTTGCCGCCATTGAGGCCGCAATTAATGATCGTACGCGCGCGGTATTTCTTGAAACCATTGGAAATCCTGGTCTTACGGTCCCTGACTTTGAGGCGGTTGCCGAGGTCGCGCATCGATTTGGTCTGCCTCTTATCGCGGACGCAACCTTCACCACACCGGCTCTCTTCCGGCCTTTGGATCACGGCGTGGATATTGCAGTGTACTCGTTGACGAAGTGGATTGGTGGTCATGGCACCGGCATTGGTGGCGCGGTGGTAGATTCCGGACGCTTTGACTGGAAGAATCCCAAGTTCCGTACCCTCAACGAACCTGACGGTAGCTATCATGATGTGCGCTTTGCCCATGATCTGGGAGATCTCTCGCCCTTGGCTTACATTCTCCGCATGCGACTTGTGCCCTTGCGCAACCTGGGTGCTGCTATTGCTCCCGACAACGCGTGGATCTTCCTTCAGGGCATTGAGACACTGGGGTTGCGAATGGAACGCCACTCCGAGAACGGTGCCGCGGTAGCTGAGTACCTGGAGAAGCATCCTAAGGTTGAGTGGGTTCGTTATCCGGGGCTGAAAGGGCACCCGACTCACGCCCAAGCCAGGAAGTATTTCACTAAGGGCTTTGGAGGCATGGTGGTGTTTGGGATCAAGGGAGGCCGACCGGCTGGAGAAACATTCATTAATGGAGTCGAGCTTTTCTCACATGTCGCGAACGTTGGGGACGCTAAGTCCCTGGCAATACATCCGGCAAGTACGACTCACTCGCAACTGGATGATGCACAGCAGGCCGAGGCCGATGTCGATGCTGGTCTGGTGAGACTCTCGGTTGGAATTGAGCACATTGACGATATTCTTGCCGATCTTGAGCAGTCGCTCGCCAAGGTTTAGGACGTCTCAAGCAGGCTGAAGGAGCCGACTTGCGAAAAACAGGGCCGAGTGTCTATACTCGGCCCATGTATCGCTCCCCATCTCAACAACGCACCACATACACCGGTGGCCTAAACCGGGAGTCCGACGACAAAGGCCTGGTCCGCCGACTCGCCGACGCTCTTCAGCGAGAGTCCTGGGGTAGAACGATCCTTGGTCTTGCCTGGACCGCCGGGCCGGTAACCTATTTTGCGCTTTTCGGTGGATACTACATAAGCTATGGTACCGCGCCACCGACCAACCTTATTCTGTACTTTGCAGTTTACACCGTCATTGCTGGTGTGTTCGCGGTGGTCATGCGTATTGGGTACCATGTAGTACGTGGTGGAGAAAAGGAGGAGGCCGAGCGCTTGCTGACCGAGACGCTCGGAGACATTCCGACCGTGCTTATGACGGCTCGCGACCAACTGCTTGAGGGCTACGACCCAAGCAACCGCCGACTGCTCGCTGCCAAGCACGTTATAGAAAACTCCGACGCCCTTCCGAACGCCGTTGCTCGGGCAGTCTATGATCTGACCGAAAGCCGACAACTGGCAGATGCGGTTGAAGGAATAGATGTCTATAGGCGGGGCGGGCTTTACTCGCGGGTAGAAGATCTGCGTTTGGAAGTGCTGCCGGAGCTTGAAGGCGCCTTAGAGGACCTGAGGAAGCGCGCACCTGCACTCGCGGATTTGCTGCATGATCGTTTCCATGGCCGTGTTACCAACAAGGCCGCAGGCCGTATGCGCACGGAAGGCTTCCTGGAGCGGATACTCAGTGCGGGTGAGAACGACAACTTCACCTTTCTGGGGCTGAGCGATGTAGATGAGATCATGGTACTGCTCTTCGAACTACTGGCGGGCAGGGAGCTGCCATATTTCAGCCCGCACTATAGCGGAGGTCAGATTTTTCGTGACAGCTCACTCAACCTTGATAAGGCTCGTCGTGAGTACCGCAGCGCGGTGTTTGCACGCAACAGCCGTCTGCGCATGCTGGTAGAGCTGCTCAACGAGTCCGAGGAGATACACCGTGTTGCCGCCGCAATACCGGTGCTCCAGTCCGTGCAGGAAATGAGTTCCAACATCGTACGTGCTATTGAGACCTTGTATGAAGACATGGCTCGGCGCAGCGAGATGTTGCATCGTAAAGATACCGGCACTAAGGCTCGTGAGCACCTTCGTGATCAACTTGCCCAGGAGCTGAGACATTTTCGCCAGACTATGCAGCTTTACCGTTCACTCTATGAAGCGAATCACCAGGTGGATCGGGCCTATACTGCGTTGTTTGCCGCGGAAAAAAAGTACTCCAATACCCGTCGGCGGCATGGAAAGGAGTTTGCCCTGCGCCTGCTTGGCTCGGAAGACAAGCGCGACGGGATTCGGATTATTGAGCGAACCATTGCTCTTGACCTCCGTGAGCGCCAAAGTGTTGCACGGGTTCTTTCACCGGTTTTTCGGCGGTGGAATAGGTCGATGTCGGCTGCCGAGCGCATTCCTGACGAGGATCGCAGACGTGAAGCGCAGCATGCGCTGACCAAGCAACTGGCGGTGGAGTCGGCCTTGGCGCTAGATAAAAAGCTTCATGTGAGCAGGCCCGCGGTACAGTTTGCTATCGAGAGCACGAACGCCGCAGCGCTCGGTGCCATTGAAAGCGGTCTTACACGCTCATACCGCATTGGCTGGGCTATGTCGCTTGTGCGGGAACTTGCGCCTCCGGGGCGAGAGGCGGTACACCGGATTGCCCGCTACTTAACGGTGCATCACCACCTCCCGCTCACTGCCGAGGCTCGAGCAGTTCTCGTAGAAGAGTTCGATGCAGACCCTGCAGAGCTCGACCGTATAGCTTTCGAGACATCTACCGAGGCTGCTCACGAGCTGACTGTCGGCCGAGAGCAACTCCTCCTGCTGGCACCGCCCTCGCGTAGATATCTGAGCCTCATGGAGCGACTCAACCGAGTGTTGGGAGTACGAGCGTCCTTGCGCTTGTCAAGCCTCCGGCCTGCGTACTATAAGTATGAGGATGCAGGAGTACAGCAGTCGGCAGCAGCATCGACAGACGCTTCGTGAACGTGGCAGCCTGCCGGAAGGTTTCCGGATAGCAGTGTCGAGTCTCCAGTTTGTTCCTGAGGAACGTCCGAGCACCGATCCCTTCAAAATGAACGTGAGTCTCATTCTTGCAGATGAGCCATGCAGGAGCTTTGGACTCTCGCTCACAAAGAACCGTATTCCTGGAGCCCCAATCGTGCGAGCACGAGCCTTACTCGGGGGTGAGAGTCTGCAAGGAATCCTTATCAATAATAGAGTTGCAAATGTCTGCACCGAGACCGGAGTGGAGGACGCGGGAGATATACTTGCTCACCTTGGCGGTGAGCTGGGACTGAACCCCTCGGTTCTGCTCTCGTCCTCTACCGGAATTATTGGCTGGCGTTTGCCGGTAGAGCCCATGAAGGCCGCTCTTCCGGGGCTGGTGGCTCAGTTAGGACACGACTCATTACTCACGGTGGCTGAGTTCATTATGACTACCGACTCCTTTCCAAAACTGCGACGAATAGAACTCGGTGGCGGCAGTATAGTTGGCATTGCGAAAGGCGCCGGGATGATTGAGCCGAACATGGCGACCATGCTGGCTTTTATCCTGACAGATCTCGATGTCCCACGTGAGCTGCTTAGAGAGGAGCTTGCAGGTGCTGTCAACGCCAGCTTTAACAGGATCTCGGTGGATGGGGATCAGAGTACCAGCGACATGGTGGTGGCGCTTGCAAGCGGTCGTCGTGAGAAACCGGATCCCGGCGAGTTTCGCGAGGCCTTAGCGCTCATCTGTCGCCAGCTGGCCGAGGACGTGGTGCGCAACGGCGAAGGAACGCGTCATGTGCTGCGCACAACGGTTTCCGGGGCTCAGTCCGAGCCACAGGCCGCTGCGGTGGCTAAGGCGGTGGTCAACTCGCCATTGGTCAAGACCGCGCTGTATGGAAACGACCCAAACGTTGGGCGTATCATTGCTGCGGTCGGAGACTACTGTGGAAATCATGATATTGCGATAGACTCGCACAACGTGCAGCTCTCTATAGGTGAAGAATCTGTGTTCTTTGCCGGGAGTTTCCACCTGGACAAGGCAAAGGAGCTGCGGCTTTCGCGTTACCTGCAGAGTACCGAGCTCCTGCCGAACAATACAGCCGGGTTGGAGTATCCCCCGCATGAAATGTGTGTGGAGATTGCCATAGATCTAGGACTAGGTTCTGCCTCGGCCACGGTATACGGTTCCGATCTGTCGGATGAATACGTACGGATCAACGCCGACTACCGAACCTGAGCACGAACACACATCAACAGCAAGGACCGATAATGAGCGACTTTGATACTATTGAACCCAGCGAGTTCGAACACCAGGTTAAGCGTGCCGGTGATCTGCTTGACCGCACGCGTACCGAGATTGGCAGACGGGTAGTTGGTCAGGGTGAAATGATTCGCGGCATGCTAACCGCTATACTTGCGGGTGGACATGTGCTGCTTGAAGGGGTTCCCGGTCTTGCCAAGACACTTGCCGTTAAGACCCTTTCCGAGGCGGTAGATGCGGGTTTCAGACGCATACAGTTCACGCCAGACTTGTTGCCAGCGGACCTCATAGGCACCATGGTGTACCGGCAGCAAACCGGAGAGTTTGTACCGAGAAAGGGCCCCATTTTTTCCAATATCGTGCTAGCGGACGAGATCAATCGTGCACCCGCAAAGGTGCAGTCTGCAATGCTTGAGGCAATGGAGGAACGACAGGTTACCATTGGTGAGAACACCTATCCATTACCGGACCCCTTTTTTGTCATGGCCACCCAGAATCCTATAGAGCAGGAAGGTACCTACCAGCTGCCTGAGGCACAACTTGACCGTTTCATCCTGAAGTTGACGGTCGACTATCCGTCTAGTGAGGATGAACTGGCTATTCTCAGACGCGTTGGGATTCCGCACGATATCCCGGTAGAACGTGTTCTCTACAAGGCTGACATTCGCAGACTCAAGGAGGTCGCTGCCCAGATTACTATGGATGAGCGGATAGAGGAGTACATTGTAGCGATAGTAACCGGCTCTCGCAGGCAGGAACGGGCCGTGAACTCCTTTGCTCGTTACATTGAGTTTGGAGCCTCTCCCCGGGCGACAATCTATCTGTATCGTTGTGCCAAGATCAACGCGCTCTTTGAAGGGCGGAGCTTTGTAATTCCCGAGGACGTTAAGGCGGTGGCAGCGGGGGTACTGCGACACCGGATCATTCTCTCGTATGAGGCCGAGTCCGAGGAACTCTCGTCGGACGATCTGATTACCGGATTGTTGCAGTCGGTGCCAGTGCCGTAGGTTTTTCATGAAGAATCCCTCTCACTCCGAAGGAGATGCCGCACTCCTTTTCAAGAAGGTGCGGCGACTCGAACTGATCTCAAACAAGGTTGTTGAGAGCCTGCTTGCGGGCAACTACCGTTCGGTTTTCAAGGGTCCTGGCATTGAGTTTGATGAGACGCGTGAGTATGTCGAAGGGGACGATGTCCGCCTCATTGACTGGAACGTCAGCTCGCGTCTTGACGGCGTATTTACCAAGACCTTCCGTGAGGAACGTGAGCTCACCCTGTTCATGATTGTTGATGTTAGTCCTTCGGTGTACGACCTTACGCTTGACAGCGCACGGCGTGAAATCCAGAGTTTGCTTTTCTCTATTCTTACCTTTGCCGGAGTGCGAAACAACGACCGCATAGGCGGACTGTTCTTTTCCGACCAGGTGGAAGCCTGGGTACCTCCGCGTAAGGGCCGACGGCATGCGCTGCGTCTCATTCAGGATCTGTTGAGCTTTAAGCCGGTGGGTACTGGATCAAACCTTGAGCAAGCCCTGCGAGGTGCGAACGAAGGACTACCGCGTCGTGGAATCTGTGTCATTATTTCTGACTTCAAAACCGCCGGTTTCTACCGAGAGTTGGCGCTTCTTGCTCGCCGGCACGATGTCATTGCGATTCGTGTAAACGACCCGGTGGAGGACGCCTTCCCTTCCGTGGGGTTGATACAGCTGGAAGATCCGGAAACCGGGAAAACTATTCTGGCACATGGGCGAGGGCGGGCCTTCCGGCGTCAGTTCAAGGATTTTTGGGAGGTGGATCGAAGAGCGTGGGCGCGCGAATGTGGTCGTCTTGGCGTGGCGGTGCTTGAGATTGGCGTTGACGAGGATCCGGGAGTTGAGCTGGTGCGCTTCTTTCGACGCAGGAGAAAGAAATGAGCCGCGGATGTAGGCGTTGCATGATCTGCCTTTTCCTGCTCGTCATGCTGACTTGGCCGAGTGTCCTTGGTTTCGCCGAGAGTTACACCGTGACCGAAAGTGTGGTGCTGCCCTCGGAGTTCTACGTAGGTGACCGAGCCGAACTGCGTGTTCGTATCCGCACGGCGAGTAGTGTTGAGCTGATAGTGCCGGTCGCACTGCCGGAAGCCGCCTGGGCGGTGTTCCACGACATGAGGCTCTTTCCGATAGATGCCCAGCAAACCGAGATTCGGGTTTCCTTCACCGCCTTTCGACCGGGTACGCAAACTCTTCCCTCGGTAGATCTAGGCGGCATCCGCTTGAGCGGACTAACCGTGCATGTGGCCTCGGTACTTGAGGACGGCCGCACCGAACCGGCTCCGCTCCAAGCACCTATGCTGCTGCCGACAACGCGACTGCGACTCGCTGGCTTTGTAGCATTGATCATTGTTGGGCCATTGCTTCTCTGGATGCTGCTTCGCCTTGGGCGTGGTCAGATCTCGACCCTGGTTGCACGATACAGGCGGGCACAACCATACCGGCGTTTGCGGAAGTCGCTCAATCGGCTGGAGTCGAGTGTGGATGAGCTTGACGCTCGGAGCTTCTACATCGTTTTTCTTGAAGATATCAGGCGCTACTTCACACAACGATTGGGACGCGACCTTATGTCGGCTACGAGTGTAGAGATCATTCACTATATCTCAGATATCGACGCCCGCGGATCAGATTTGATTGCAGAGGTGTTTCGGACCGGTGACCTGGTTAAGTTTGCCGGACGGTCGTCCAGTCCTGAACAACGCCGAAAACACCTGGATGGAGTGGCTCAGGTAGTGGCCGAGCTAGAGTCTTCACCGACTGGCCGCAGTGGCGTTGGTGGACAACGAGGGGGAGGAGCAGGCGGAAGAAAAGGTGTTCGAGGGGGGTCGCAACGTGTGGGTGCTTGAACAACCGGTTGCGCTGCTGCTGTTGGCATTTGTGCCCCTTGTCATGTACTTGCGACATGGAGCGCCGAACCGGGGAGGCAGACTGCGGTTTCCTATATCGGTATGGGGAGGACGACACTTCGTTCCACGCGTCTGGAGTGTGGCATTTCTGTATCGACTCTCTATTCTTGCATTCTGGCTGGGTGTGGTGATATGCATTGTTGCCTTGTCTTCTCCGGCGAGGGTCTACCGGGAGCGAATTAACCTTACCCGTGGCATGGATATTGTGTTTGTGCTGGATGAGTCTCCAACAATGGCAGCCATGGACTTTGCGCCCTACAGCCGGTTTGAAGCTGCCAAAAGAATTATTCGGCGCTTTGTGCGTGGCCGCGAGAATGATGCAATTGGGTTAGTCAGCTTCGCGCGTGACGCTGCTTTACGGGTTCCTCCAACCGTAGATCATCAGCATCTGCTTAAGGAACTAGATCAGCTCTCAATTATGGAACTTGGGGACGGCACCGCAATTGGTTTGGGCATTGCCTTGGGAGCCTTGCATCTACAGTCGAGCAGCGCTGAACAACGAGTGCTTGTTCTCTTGACCGACGGAAAAAATAATGTAGCCGAAATACTGCCAGGTGTTGCGGCCCGTGTAGCCCGGGATCTCGGGGTGCGCGTCCATACCGTGGGAATTGGCTCGCCGGGAGAAATCCCTATTGAGTTCACCGATCCGCATACCGGTCGAAGCTACAGGGGCATCGTGACCGATGCTTATGAAGCCGATGCCCTGCGGGATCTGGCGGAGATTACGGGCGGAAACTTCTTTGAGGCAGCAAGTCTTGGTTCGCTTGAAGCGATCTTTCAGACGCTCGATACCGTGGAGACGGTTGAACGGCGGGCACGGGTGGAGGTACGCACCGAAAGTCTGTCCAGGCACTTCATCTTCCTTGGCTTCATGCTCATCATCTTTGACTTTGTGACGCGACGAGTGCTGTTGAGGGAGCGCTTATGACCGTGACTCATCCCGAAGTATTTCATCTCTTGGCGTTTCTCCCAGTTGTGGTTCTCGTGCTGGTGCTAAACTACCGGGCCGGTTGTAAGGATACAACCCGACTGATAGGGAGTCTGCATGAGACGACCGTGAGAAATCTCTTCTTGATCAAAAGCTTCTTTGGCGGCCTCAGTTTCGTTGCCTTCTATGTCTTGCTGGTTGCCTCTTTGGCAGGGATCAGCTGGGGTCTGACGACCGTGAGAGAGGACAGGAGCGGGCTCGATGTCGTATTCGCGGTCGATGTATCACTTTCAATGCTGGTGGAAGACGCCCAGCCGTCGCGGCTCGCGCGCAGCGGTGACCTCATGCGAGCCGTGGTGCAGGATCTGGACGGAGCACGTTTTGGCGTGGTGGCTTTTACCGGCAGCGCAACCCGTTTACTCCCACTTACCGAGGACAATGCGGCAATAGAGTCCACCTTGAACCTCATGGGCCCGGAGTTGCTCAGCACACCCGGTACAGACCTTGAACGCGCGCTCACCACGGCGCTTGCGTCCTTCCCAGCCGACTCCGATCGACACCGTGCAGTCGTCGTCTTCTCAGATGGCGAGGCGCATAGTGGGGATGAAACCGGGCCAGCTCGTGAGGCTGCCGAGCGTGGGATTGGGGTGTTTACGGTGACGGTAGGGACTCCGGAGGGCGGTCCGGTGTCGCTGCGGGATGGTGGACGAGCCTTTGATCGAGACGGGAATCCGGTGCACAGTCGAGCAGAACCAGCCAGAATGCGACGAATCGCCGAAATTGCCGGGGGAGTTCATTTAGATGCATCCGAGGCCGGAGTTTTTTCACGCCTTCCCGATGCCTTGTCCGAGTTCGAGGGTAGACGCGACAGCGAAGGATTTCGTACGGTTCCTGTTGAACGTTACGGGTTTTTTCTTGGATGGGCCTTGGTCATGTTAGCTATCCACGTACTTGTGCGATCTCTGAGATGGAGGAGGTGGTTTTGAAAATGTATCGGACACCTTTTCTGTTGCTGCTAGTGGCGCTGAGCGGATGCGGATTTGGGGATCCGCATCTTACCGTATTGCGAGGCAATTTAAGCTTTGAGCGCGGGGAGTTCCAGGACTCAATCGTTCGATATCTGGATGCACTGGAAGCCGATATAGAGTTTGAGAGTCATGTCTTGTACAACTTGGGGACCGTGTATCATGCGGTGGCTGAGAACGAGGCCGCCGTCGAGGCCTGGGATCTTGCTGGTGCCAATGCTCCACCGGATGTGCTCTTTGCTTTGCATCACAACAGAGGAAGCCTCTACTATCGGCAAGGTCGTTACGCCGAGGCCTACGAGCAGTTTCGGCGAGCTCTCATGATCGAGCCCTCCTCCATGGGGTCCAAGATTAACCTGGAGCTTGCGCTGCAGCGCGTACAGGCGGCGGAGTCTGCCCCAGCAACCCGTAGTGGTGGTGCTGGCGCAAACGGCGCAGTTTCGGATGAAGCACGGCGCGTGTTGGAGTACATGCGCCGAAAGGAGACGGGACAGTGGCGGGCAACCGATACGCAGGAACCCCGAGACGTCGAACGCTACTGGTAGTATGCGGGCTGCTTCTCGCCGTCTCGTTACGAGCAGTCGGCGACGAACGCGTCCAACCCATAGTTCCAGGCGATCCGGTATCTGTCGGTGACGACTTCCTGCTGGAGTTGGAGTTCACCTATCCGGGCGGGAATGAGCAACCCGAGCTATCTGCACCCGAGTACCCACCGCAGGTCACCAGCTCCGGCGAAGCAACAATAGAAGTCTCCTCTCGTCTGTCGGGCGCCTTTGGCGACGGGCGTCAAGTGCGGGTGAGGGTACCCTTACGTGCCGCATCCGCCGGGCGTGCGATCATTGAAGAGTTCAGCCTTGATTTTGGCGGGGATGTGGTACGGACAAAGCCGGTGCTGATTGAGGTGCGCCCAAGAGGTGGTGGGGAGATCCCGTTCGACTTAGTGTGGCATGTGGAGCTTGAGTCGCTGTACGTGGGGCAGACCATTCCCGTTTCGCTTGAAATGCGCAATCTTCGTGAAGCTGCCTTTCCGGACGACCTCCAGGTGAGCGAGCCGAACAACGCTGAGTTCGTGTCGGTGCCTGGACTGGGAGGCATACAGCGAAAAAGCATTGGTGATGTTACCCTCCTGACTATCCCGGCCGCAGCGTATCTGCTGACGCCCACCGCTCCGGGTGAGCTAACACTGCCTCAGGCTCAACTACGCGCGGGCGGAATGACCCGAACTGCCGCACCACGCAGTTTTACGGTGCAGGAACTCCCCGAAGAGGTGCGTGGCACTGGTGCATATGGGCAGTTTGACTACACCTTTGAACTTGATCCTCCGGCGCTCGTAGAAGGCAGTTCTGCTACTCTATTTGTTCGGCTGCATGGCGAAGGGAATTTTGATCAGCTGCAACTGCCCTCTTTTCAGTCGCACGAGTTTATTGTGGCTGGTGAAGGAGTACGCAGACGCGTTGAACCCTCGGCAGGTGGGTACCAGGGGAGTATTGAGGCCCGTTACCGAATCACCCCACGGAGGGCCGGAACCATTGAGCTACGAGTTCCGCCCTTTGTCTGGTTTGATTCGGCGGAACAACGAGTGGCACGTATCGTGCCTTCACCAATCCGCTTGGATGTTGAGGCTCGTACGGATACGGCGCGGGCTCATGAGGAACTCGCCGAACGCAGACCACTAACTGTTGAAGAGATCGAGCGCATGCAACCGGCGAACTGGTATAGGCAGCCGAGTTCATACCTCTCACTCATTCCGGGCATGGTTGTGCTGGTTCTGGGGATGGTGGTTCGTAGACGGCGTGCCGCTGCAGGCTCAACCGCGCTGCTGGTAGGCCTCTTTGTCTTGACTAGTCTTCTTGGCGCATCTGCACCACCCTTAACTCCGGACAACAGAGTCGCGCAAGCGGTAGAGGCTCATACGCAAGGAGATTACCTCGAGGCATTGAACATCTATGGTGAACTCATGACCGAGTGGCAGGAAAGCCCTGGACTGTGGTATAACGCAGGACTTGCCTATTTGGGTGCCGGGCGAAGCGCCGAGGCGGTCTATTCGCTGAGGCGTTCGGTTATGCTTGATCCTGGTCTTTCGACCTTACGTAACGAGCTTAACTCGGTGGAGGCTGAGCTTGAACTTGATAGGCAGTTAGAGCTTCCCTTTGTGTATCATCCTGACCTTTTCTTTCTGCTGATGATCGTGGCGTTGAGTGCGGCGGCCGTTCTTGGGGGGCTTTCGGCGCTACGAGGCGGCGCCATAATTGGAATAGTCCTCCTGTGTTTTTGTGGCATTCTGAGTCTTGGGGCTATGGTGTACTCAGCCCAAGTTCTCGAGCACCCGGTGACCGTTGTTGGGAGCGAAGGCGTGAGCATGAGGCGCATTCCGGATCACGAGGCCGGAGCATGGTTACAGCTTCGTGCCGGGTCAGCGGTTGACGCCTCGGTGAGGCACGGTGATTTCGTGCTGATCAGGACCGGTGACCGCGTTGAGGGTTGGGTTGAAGCAGACTCCCTCATAGGTACTGGCGGCTTTACGGTAAGTGGCAATGGCAGATAACTCACGAACAGGCGACTCAAGCCGTCTTGAATGGTCACAATGGCTTGATACCTACCCGCCGCCCGACGGCACAAAAGATGAGATCCCGGCCGAGGCTGCATTGCGCAAACAGGAACAACGCCTTGCCAAACGAAGGCTCCCTATAGACGACGAGCTTGACCTTCATGGTTGCACCGTCGACGAGGCGCTCCATCGTACCCGCCGGTTCATTGAGACGTCACATTCGCGAGGTTTGCGCAAGGTGCTGGTCATACACGGAAAAGGGAATCACAACAACGGTGAGTCCCTTCTTCGTGCTCCGGTACGAAGCTTGCTTGCCGCACACCCAGGAGTGGGTGAGACCGGCACCCCGGGGCGCGACAACGGGGGAGACGGGGCTGTGTGGGCTATACTTCGGTATAGATAATTAACGTTCTCGGTAAATGATACGTCCCCGGGTCAGGTCGTAGGGGGAGAGCGCAACTCGCACCTTGTCACCCGGAACAATTCGAATGTAGTGCTTTCGCATTTTTCCCGAAAGGTGAGTGAGAATTACATGACCATTCTTGAGTTCTACCCTGAACATTGTGTTCGGGAGAGACTCTTTTACAATGCCTTCAACTTCAATGGCTTCTTCTTTCGCCACGGCTCCTCCATGATTGAGCGCTTCATTCCGACTAATCCCTCAGCCGTATTCGCGTATGCTTAGTACTCTATCGTATCCGCCCCCAGATGGCTTGTCAACGGTAGGCATCGCCTGGGCTTTGTGTCGGTTCCGCCTGGGTGCGTGCTGGAGATAGCTTCTGGGTCTTCTTCTCGGCTCCAAGATAATAGGCGAGCGAGAACCCTACCACCATCGAGGCAATGCTCATGACTCCCGCCATACCGCTTGGGAGACCTGGCCAAAACCCGGGTATGGAACCCACAACCAGACCGAGTATGGCGTAGTAGGTTGCGCCATGAAATCTACGCAGAAAGAAGCTAATCAGTTTTGCAATGAATATCAGTCCCGCAAGCGATCCGGCGATAAACACGCCAATCACGACTACATTGCCCTCCCGCAGGCCTGCGATAAAGGTCGTGTACATTCCAATGAGGAGCAGAATAAAGGAGCCGCTTATCCCAGGTATAATCATCGCTCCAGAACTAATGACACCGCTGAGAAACACGAGTCCGGCGCTCACTAAACCAAGTGTACGAATTGGGTCGGACTCCGGTGGACGCTCGGCGAGGGACATATAAACCATGAATCCAAGGGTGAGCAACAACGGAACGAGATAGATCGGTCGAAACGAATCCTTGCGGGCGGTCTTTATGAGGAATGGGAGGCTACCGAGAATCAAGCCAAGAAAGAAAAACGATGTGGCAACTGGGGAGGTCTCAAGCAGATATCCAATCACATGAGCAAAACCGAAGAGCCCTATCGCCACCCCCAGAACAATAGGGGCCAGGAACCGGGCGTTCGCTTTCCATCCACCATTATCGCGGAAGAAACCGCTCAGGCTACGCAGGGCGTCTTCGTATATTCCTGTTACCACCGCGATGGTACCCCCGCTCACACCGGGAATGGTGTTCGCAATTCCAATGAGCGCGCCACGTAGAATGTTGAGCAACACCACGATCCTTCCATCCTTATCTGTCACCTGTACCTCCCCAAAACATTCGTCAGGCATTCCTTTCCCTTATCATGGGATTTTGATAGAGTTTCGTCAAATGAAGTCAGCGTGGGAGGAATCATGCGCACACGTCAATTAGGCAACTCGGATATAGAACTCACCACCATTGGGCTTGGCGCCTGGGCTATAGGCGGGGCTGGGTACGCATTCGGCTGGGGTAACCAGGACGACACCGACTCGATACAGACCATCCATACCGCGCTGGATCTTGGCATTAACTGGATCGATACCGCGCCCGTATACGGACTCGGACACTCGGAAGAGATTGTTGGCAAGGCTATTCGTGGCGTGGGTGAGCGTCCCTACATCTCGACGAAGTGTGGCCTGGTCTGGCCAGCGGGCGGCAAGAAAGTGAGCCATGACTTGTCGGCGGCGAGTGTGAAGCGTGAGTGTGAGGCCTCCTTGAAACGCCTCGGCATAGACAGTATCGATCTGTACAACATCCACTGGCCCATTCCGGATGAGCGCATTGAAGAGGCATGGGCCGCAATTGCTGATCTCATACAGGCTGGCAAGGTTCGCTACGGTGGGGTGTCCAATTTTTCGGTGAGCCAGGCGCGCCGGGTTGCGGCAATTCATCCGGTGACTTCGCAGCAGCCTCCCTACAGTATGCTGGTTCGAGGTATTGAGGCCGACGTACTTCCTTACTGCCGTGAGAAGAATACTGGAGTTGTTGTGTACAGCCCAATGCAGAACGGCCTGCTCACCGGTAAAATGACGCACGAACGAATTGCAGCATTGCCGAAAGACGACTGGCGTCGACGCAATGAACACTTTCAGGAGCCGCAGCTAAAGGCAAATCTCGAGCTGGTAAAGGAACTGTCAAACCTCGCCGAGGAGCTGGGGCAGACCCCGGCACGCATAGCAATTGCGTGGGTTCTTGCTTCTGAAGGAGTAAGCTCCGCAATTGTTGGCGCCAGACGTCCCGACCAGGTAGAGGAGAACGCAGCAGCGGCAGACCTTGTCCTGAATGATGCGACCAAGGCGCGTATCGCTGAGCTTCTGCGCCAACGGATTGAAAAATTGGGCTAAACCCCGAGCATGGAGACAAGAAATAAAAAAACTTGCATCTACAAATCCTTGACGATCCAGTGCCACCTTTCTACCTTACTAGGGTTGTGACTCGAAAGCGAGAGTGCCCGTTGTGGGTAGTTCGGCAATGCGATACATAAGGAGCGAAATGATGCAAAAGGTTATGACTCTGCAAAGGCCGAGAGGAAGGGTTGGCTTAGTTCTGGGGTCGGTGGTTATCCTACTGTTGGTGCTGGCATGTTCACCGGCCGAGGTCGAGGTCGTTGAAAAGGGTCCGGTTGTGGTTGCCTCGAAAATTGACACCGAGGGCGCTTTGCTGGGATCCATGATCGTGCAAATTCTGCAAAACGACGGCTTTGCCGTGACCGATAGAACGCAGTTTGGACCGACCGATGTCATCCGACGAGCCATCATTAATGACGAAATCGACCTGTATCCCGAGTACACAGGAAACGGTGCTTTCTTCTTTAGCGACGGTCCGCAGGATGTCTGGAACGACGCTACAGCCGGGTATGAGGCTGTCCGAGAGCTTGACCGGGAGGCCAATGACATTGTCTGGTTGCAGCCAGCACCGGCCAACAACACATGGGCTATTGCGGTACGGGAAGATCTGGCCGAGGCCGAAGGCTTGTCCACGCTTGAAGATCTCGCTCGGTACATGAACGCCGGTGGGCGGGTACGGTTGGCCGGTAGCGAAGAGTTTGCGGCTAGAGATGACGCTCTTCCGGCCTTTGAGACTGCCTACGGGTTTGAGTTCACCTCGGATCGTCTCTTGCTGCTTTCCGGAGGCGACACAGCCGTCACCGCTCAGGCAGCCGCGCGACAGACCGACGGAGTGAATTTGGCCATGGCCTATGGTACCGACGGACAGTTGTCAGCGCTTGGACTGCGTGTGCTCGAAGACACTCTTGGGGTTCAGCCAGTCTACGAGCCCGCACCGATCATCCGGGCTGCGGTGCTTGAGGAGTATCCGGAAATAGAAGATCTATTGGCACCGGTGTTTGAAGCCTTGACACTCGAGGTTCTGCAAGGACTCAACGCAGCCATACAGGTTGAGGGCCGTGACGCCTCGGAGGTTGCTCGAGAGTACCTAAACGAACACGGATTCCTTAACTAGGGTAGTTGCGGTAGCTGAGCAAGCCAAGGAAGTACGGTTGCTGAACGAATCAATGGAGAATATGTGCGGTTAGCCTGCGAGAAGACGACCGCCCTCGGGGCGGTCATTGGCATTGGTGCACTGAGTTTGCCCTTTCTTCTCATGAAGGAGAACAGGGTAGCTCTCGGTATTCCCTACCTCTATCATACCTTGCCGGGCGGTCCTCATGTTCTCCTTCCCATCACTTTGTTGGTCATGAGTCTGGCGGCAGCCTTTCTTCCGCAGCGGCCTGCGGTGAGGGCCACTAAGATTGTCTTGGGGCAGCTCTATCTGGCCGTAATGCTGTTGGCACTGTCGCTTTCAGGCGCCGTGCTGGTCGCTCCGGAAGCCTTTGGACGCGTGAGTCCTTCCACTGGATTCTGGCTGGCAGTGCTTGCCGCTTACATACTGATACAGGGATCATTAAAGAACGCGCCGGTGGTGTATCCAGTTCGCATGTTTATTGGGGCTGCCCCGCTCATCCTGGCACTGGGACTGTTTCTGGGTGGTGGCCTTGACAGCTGGGCGGTAGTCATGGAGTTTGCCAATAGGCGTGATCGATTCATGAGCGAGTTAGCGACCCATCTGTATATATCACTTACTGCCGTGGGCCTTGCAACTCTCATTGGGGTACCTCTCGGGGTGCTTGCGTGGAAGCAGCGCCACCTGGAAAAACCGGTCTTTGGTGGGGTCAATGGGTTGCAGACCATTCCCAGCCTGGCCCTCTTTGGCCTCATGATAGCGCCCCTTGCGTATCTTTCCCGTCAGTTTCCGCTTCTGCGAGAACTTGGGGTTCGTGGAATTGGAAACGCACCAGCTCTCATAGCTGTTACACTCTACGCTCTCCTGCCCATTACGCGGAACGCCTATGCAGGTTTAGCCGCAATTGAGACCGGAGTAATTGACTCCGGCCGGGGGATGGGCATGACCCGGGTTGAGCTCATGCGCTATGTTGAGGTGCCCATAGCTCTTCCCATAATGCTGTCGGGAGTCCGGGTGTCTACGGTGCAAGCCATTGGAAATACCGCAGTTGCAGCCCTTATTGGGGCCGGTGGTCTTGGGGCTTTTGTTTTTCAAGGTCTGGGGCAAGGGGCCCCCGACCTCATTGTCATGGGGGTACTACCAATCATTGCGCTGTCGATATTTGTCGACCGCGGCTTGGCGGTGCTTATCGCGGTGCTCACACCTCCTGGGCAGAAGGATGTCCTAAATGATTGAGTTTGAACATGTGGTTAAAGAGTACAATGGCGTTAGCGCGGTCGATGACATCTCGTTGGAGTTGCCAGCAGGGAAGATCTGCGTGTTCATTGGGCCTTCCGGCTGCGGAAAGACCACGAGTCTACGGCTTATTAATCGGATGATAGAGCCGAGCTCCGGAACAATTCGTCTTGACGGAACACCGGTGTCGAAGATCAGGGCAGAGGAACTGCGGCGTGGAATAGGGTATGTGATTCAGAGCGTCGGCCTCCTCCCTCATATGTCGGTGCGTGAGAACATAGGCATTGTTCCGCGCCTGTTGGGATGGGACAAACACAAGCGCGACACGCGGGCCGATGAGCTGCTTGAGCTGATTGGTCTTTCCCCAGGCGCCTATCGTGATAAGTTGCCGCACGAGCTTTCCGGGGGCGAGGCGCAACGGGTGGGGGTGGCCCGTGCACTGGCTGCAGATCCACCGGTACTTCTCATGGACGAACCCTTTGGCGCGGTTGATCCCCTTGGGCGCGAGGTGCTGCAGCGAGAATTCCTTTCGCTCAATCGTGAGTTAAAGAAAACGGTGGTCTTCGTGACTCATGATCTAGATGAAGCGATACGCCTTGGAGATCGAATAGTTCTCATGCGCAGCGGCAAGGTGGTTCAGGACGATATCCCCGAACGCATACTGGGAGCCCCTCGCAACGAGTTTGTGCGAGAGTTCGTAGGAGCCGACCGCGCGTTAAAACGGCTTTCCTGTTTCACGGTTGAGTCGCATATGCATAAAGCCGCCTTCCTGGATCGGGCCTTGCTACAGAACGGGAGACCGCCGGAGGATATGCAGGTAAACGGCACCGGAATGCTCTGGATTGTGGATGCAGGTGAAGTTCTGGTGGGTATGTGCCGGCGCAGTGGCGGGAAGTGGGGCGATGTACGAGAGGTGCGTGCCGAGGAACTCGGTGTGACTACTGTAAGCTCGCTGCGAGACGCGTTGTCCCGTCTGCTTGGCCGAGGCCTGAAAGCAGTTCCGGTGCTTTCGGATGACCACCGTTTGGTTGGCGAGGTTCGGCTCACCGACATTGAGGCGGTGAATCAGAGTGATGGTTATGTCTAGTTCTTCACAGCCGAAGCTATCCGCCCGGGAGCGCTTTCGGGTGCGCATGATCATGGGCTCTGCCGATGTCGTAGGCCCGGTGCTGCTTGTGGTGGGAGTAGCGGCTCTTTTGTGGTTCGCCGCGAACCCCGCACAGCTTGAGGCTTTGTTGCGGATGATCTTTCCGGGGCGTCGCGGTTACCTGTACGAACGAGCCTCGCTTATGACCCTGCTTGGTGAACACCTGGTGTTGGTTGCCGTTTCGGGAAGTGCGGCCGCGGTGGTCGGGATTAGTTTGGGAGTACTGGTTACTCGGTCTGTGGGACGTGACTTTCTGGGTATTGTGCGGGACTTGAGTTCACTGGCGCAAACCTTCCCGCCGGTTGCGGTGCTCGCGCTGGCGGTGCCCGCGCTTGGGTTCGGATTCAAGCCAGCCGTGGTTGCCCTTTTTGTGTATAGCATCCTCCCGGTCATTAACAACACGATATCGGGTCTGGAGGCGGTGCCGCCAGACATTGTTGAGGCTTCACGCGGTATGGGAATGACACCGGTTCAGATTCTGCTTTTCACCGAGTTGCCGGTCGCGGCACGCGTGATCATTGCTGGAGTACGAACCTCGGTGGTGATCAATATTGGTACCGCGACAATTGGAGCTGTCGTTGGCGCCGGTGGTCTGGGGGCAATCATTATCTCAGGTCTGGTACGGGACAACTACGCGCTCGTGTTTACTGGTGCTGTTTCCGCTGCAGTACTGGCTTTTAGCGCTGACTGGTGCTTCGCACGTTTGGAACGGAGCTTCTATATCGCACGCAGTGATCGTTGATTGTGATCGTTGATAAAGAGTCCCACTCCGATAGACAGCGGGTGATCGCTCTGTTACCATGCAGCTACCGGGAAGAAAGGCATGGATAAACGACAATCAGACTGCATCCTCAGCACCGTTATTGACGACCTTCGGAGTTCCAAACTGGAGCTCGACGAACGCTTCTTCACTCGACTCGGTGCCCAGTTCTTCAGCATTGTAGATCTGCTGGAAAATCTCTATGGAAAATCGGTTGAGTTTGAGAGTGCCGTTTCCCAGTTGTTGTGGCGACTTGCCCACTCGTATGAGGCCCGTCCTGAGCGAATGCGTCTGCTTGATCTCGAGCGTGAGCGGCACCCGGCCTGGTTGCAGGACAGCCGACATGCAGCGTATATGGCCTATTTGGATCGCTTCGCTGGAGATCTTTCGGGCTTGGAGGAGAGAATCTCCTACCTGCGTGAGTTGGGCATAACCATAGTCCATCTCATGCCCCTCCTCAAAGGGCCTGCTGGAAAGAGTGATGGTGGCTATGCGGTAAGCAACTATCAAGAAGTCGAACCTCGGCTCGGCAGTATAGATGATCTACGTCGGGTTGCTGGCAGACTGCACGACGAGGGTATGCTGCTGGAGCTTGATCTGGTTGTTAATCACACCTCAAACGAGCACGAATGGGCTCTTAAAGCTCGCGCCGGTGAGCAACAATACCAAGACTACTACTACATGTTTGACAACCGGACAATACCGGACCAGTTCGAACAGTCTATGCCGGAGGTCTTCCCTGAGACTTCGCCTGGCAACTTCAGTTATGTTCCGGAGCTTGGCAAATGGGTCATGACCGTCTTTAACGACTTCCAGTGGGACCTCAACTATACCAACTGCGATGTCCTGGTCGAGATGACCGAAATTCTGTTCTTTCTTGCAAACTGCGGCGCCGACGTTATTCGTCTAGATGCGGTACCCTTTCTTTGGAAACGTATCGGTACCAGTTGTCAGAATCAGGACGAGTCACATCTCATACTCCGGATTTTCCACGCCTGTGCGCGCGTTGTTGCTCCTGGAGTAGCCTTGGTCGCAGAGGCAATTGTTGAGCCAAAGGAGATTGTGCGGTATTTCGGAGAGGGTGAGTATGCGGGGCGTGAATGCGACACCGCCTACCATGCCACCATGATGGTGCTTCTTTGGGACGCACTTGCCACCGGTAATACGCGCGCCTTCCATCAGGGGCTTTCATCCATACCTGGAATACCAGCCTACACGACCTGGTTCACCTACATCCGCTGTCATGACGATATAGGTCTTGGATATGCCGATGAAGATCTCCATGCAGTTGGCTATGACCCTTCTTTGCATCGGGCCTTTATGGTGGCGTACTACACAGGCCGCTTTTCCGGTTCTGGTGCTCGTGGCGCTCCCTTTATGGCCAACCCCAAGACCGGCGACGCCCGTATCTCGGGTAGTGCGGCCTCATTGGTCGGGTTGGAGTACGCCTTGGAAACTGGAAATGAGGAGGAGATTACCAAGGCTATTAACAAGCTGGTTCTGCTGTACTCAATCTGTTATTCCATAGGCGGAATTCCCATTGTGTATTACGGTGATGAGCTGGCAACGCTGAACGACATCTCCTATCTTGATGATCCCGCGAAACACGACGACAATCGCTGGATGCATCGACCCATGTTCGACTGGGCCGCCGCCGAAAGGCGTAACAGCCCAGGCACAGTGGAGAACCGCGTCTTTTCTCGCCTGCAGCGACTGCTCGGGCTTCGGGCTTCGTTGCCTCAGTTCGGGAGCGAGACTCCGGCATCTATGGTGGACCTCGCAAACGACTCGGTTCTGGCCTATGAACGCAGCAGCGACGAGAATGGCTTGGTCGTCGTGTTGGCAAACGTTTCCGACCGCTCACAGGCGGTTCGACTCGATGGTGTGTACCCCAGTGTTCAGGCATGGTCCGATGTAGTGACCTGCGAAGCTCCCCAGCAGTTTGATGATGTGCTTATACTCCCAGCTCATGGGTTCTACTGGCTTAGGCCTTCTTCGGCAGAGGTGGAGTGTTGTGAAGACTGCTGAGGAAATCCGACGCATACTGCGTTCGGTCGACTTTTTTGCACCCCTGACCGACGAAGAGCTTGATGTAATTGCCGCCCACAGTGAGTGTCGGGATGTTGCTGCCCACCAAACGGTGTTTTCGGTAGGCGATCCGGGGGACTGCCTCTACGTCCTTGCTGAAGGCGAGGTGCTGGTTACTAAACCTACCGAGGAACGCCAGTCCCGTGACCTTGCAAGGCTCATTGCTGGTGACTCATTTGGTGAGCTTGAGTTCTTTAGCTCCCGGCAACGTACGGCCGACGCCAGAGCGACCAAGGATAGTCGCCTTCTCATGTTTCCCGGCGGCGGTGTCCAGTTTGAAGACCTTCTTGCACAGTATCCAAAGGTGCTTGCCCGAGCTCTCCACTCCTTTATCGCGCTCATTGCAGGACGAATTCGGTCTGTGAATCAGTTGGTATCCGAAAACTCTCCCTGGGTACAGGATCTAAAAAAGCAGGTCTTTACCGACAAGTTGACTGGGCTTCTCAACGCAGCCTATCTGGATGAACCGCTGCCGGAGTTCCGCGGGGAGAAAGACTCGGCCACCGGCGCGGTGATTATGGTGAAACCGGACAACTTCAAAGAGATCAATGACCGCTTCGGCCACGACCCAGGCGATCTGGCCATTATCCGCCTTGGGCGGCTTTTGTCCGACTGGGCGCCCCAACCTGCTACCGTGCTTCGTTACCGTGGTAACGAGTTCTGTGTGCTGCTGCCGACAGCAGATGAGGCGACTGTACGCGCATGCGCGGAAGATCTGTGTAGCCGGATTCGCGAGTTGAGCTGGCAGGAGATCACCAACGAAACCGAGTTGAGAGTAACCGTCAATGTGGCGGTTGCATTTGCCGGACGCGACGGTGCCGACGCACGAGAACTATCTGACAAGGCGCATGAACTCGTGTTCGCGCTCCGGTCATCCGGAGGGAATAGGGTAGGTTATGTCACTAAAGATGAGTAAGTTGAGCCAGCGACTAGACTCGGTCGAAATCTTCTCAGACCTCGACGCAACTGAACTCTCCTTACTTGCCGAGAAGCTGCGGCAACTGGAACTGAAGTCTGGGGAGACCCTCTTTCATCAGGGCGACTCCGGTGTCGAACTCTACGTCGTCGGAGCAGGATGTGTTTCAATTTCGCTGCAGATACCAGACGGAGACCGCATTGAGCTTAAACGCTTTGGCCCGGGAGAGTTCTTTGGAGAGATGTCTATATTTGAACACATGCCTCGATCGGCAGACTGTGTAGCGGTGGAGCCTACCTTGCTGTTTGCACTGCACAAGGACGACTTTTTCGGGCTTATTGAAACAAGACCCCAGACAGCAATCAAAATGATGTATAGGATGCTCGGCGTTACTACACATCGACTGCTCAATATCAGTGAGTTCCATTCCGAAATGGTGCTCTGGGGTGAGGATGCGCGACTCCGATCCATTACCGACGACCTTACCGGACTGTATAACCGACGCTTCCTTGACTCCGCCTTTGAGGAGCAGTTTGGCAAGGCTCAGCGTAACGGCTCACAACTTGCGGTGCTCATGATTGATCTTGACCACTTCAATGCCGTGAACGACAAATGCGGTTTGCCGGTGGGAGACGAGATCCTTGCTGCGGCAGCCGAAATTTTTAGATCCAGCCTGGGGTCGCAGGGAATTGGTGCTCGCTATGGAGGCGACGAGTTTAGCGTCCTCCTGCCGGGAATGGGAGTTAAGGACGCGCTTGCGGTGGCAGAGGCTATACGGGCGGGTGTCGAGGCCATGGATATTCCCGCAGTGCGAGATGCTGGTCTGTCCGGCGTCACGACAAGCCAGGGACTTGCGGTATATCCCATACACGCGCAGGACCTTACAGGGCTGCTTGAGGCGGCTGACAAGGGTGTGTATCGTTCCAAGGAACGCGGTCGCAACCGTGTTGAGCTACCCGTAGATTCATAGCAAGTCCGGGACACGTCATTGCCCCATTGCACCAGGCCCCTGCCAGCGGTCTGGACTCTGAGCTGGACTGTGAGCAGGTTCAGCGACTCTCAACCGCGAAACTATGAACGATATCGGCCGTCTGCTGGATCTGTGCTGGCGCGGCTGCAAAGTCGTCGTGGGCAACCTGCTCCTGTGCTGCAAAAATTCGGGTTTGTGCCCGCAACACCTCGGCAAACTGAAGGGTTTGGGCCGAGGGGACAACCTTGTCAAACTCACTTGCAATAACAAGGCTCGGTACTGGAAGGGGGCCTGCAATTCTCTCGGTGTGAAACCATACCGGCGCAAAGAGCATAGTTTGAAGCTCCTTGGACTCAGGCACCGCCTCGGCAAAAAGGGCTTTCTGACGCTCTGCCGGTGAGTTGTCCGAGAAGAAGCGCAGTCTGGCGAGCGCATCTGGAATGAGACGGAAGCGAATAAGAAGTCGCGTAATGGCGGCACCAACTCTACTCATGCGGTGTTCGCCGTAGGGTGCCGCAATAATGACAACCCGGTCGACGACATCGCCTCCAAGCTCCTGAGCTACAAGCGCCGCCAGAACTCCTCCAAGACTGTGCCCCACCAGAATAAGGCGCTGTCCGGACGAATGAGCGAGCTTGCTGCAGTACGACTTCGTTGAGGTGATCATGGTGTCGAGTGAGGACATCTCCAGGTCCGGTGCGTGTACCTTCTCGAAACGTTCAGCCAGTACCGGGTTGAGGTAGCGCCAGAAGGAGCCTCGGACCCCGTAGCCGTGGAGAAGAACTACCGTCTGGTTGCTCTTTTCTTGTCTGCTCATGCGGGATTCGTCTCCCCAGCTAGCATACCACAGGCAGCCTCGATATCCTGCCCACGAGAAACCCGAATAGTAGTAGGGACTCCGCCTCGCTCGAGCTCGGCGCGGAATGCTTCCACCCGACGGGGGTCGGAGCTTTGCAGGCTTGTCCCGGGGATGGTGTTCCATGGAATCAGGTTCACCCGAATCATGAGTCCCTTAAGTATTCTCGTGAGCTCAAGGGCATGTCGAGGACTGTCGTTAAGCCCTGCAAACGGAATGTACTCGATCGTTATGCGACGGCGCTTGTCCTCCCGCCGATTCCTCAGCATGCTTACAATTTCGCGGGCAGGGTTGAGTTTTTCGGCAGGCAGGAATGACTCACGTTCCTGCGCAAACGGAGAGTGCAAACTCAATGCCAGACGAACCGGGCTAGCCTCCAGGAACTCCTCGAGCTTCGCCAGTATGCCAATGGTTGACACAGTGATTCGTCGGGTAGATAGGCCGCAGACCTTGGTGAGTATGTCCAGGGCGGCAAGTGTATTGTCCAGGTTATCAAGCGGTTCACCCATTCCCATGAACACAATATTGCTTATCTGTTCGTATTCCGGGATGCTCTGGTACTGACTCAATATCTCGCCGACACTCAGATTCCTGCCAGCGCCGAGTCGGGCCGTCATGCAAAAGGCACAGCCACGTTTGCAACCGCTCTGAGAGGACACGCACAGAGTGTGGCGTTGCTGGTCGGGAATTGATACCGCCTCAAATACGGCTCCATCCTGAGGCGACTCGAACAAGTATTTCTTTGTACCGTCGCGAGATGTCCGGCATTCCTTTGGGGCCAGTCGCCCCACGGTGAAGCTTGACGCCAGGAGTTCTCGTCGGGCCTTGGAGATGTTGTTCATGTCTTCGATCTCGGCAAAAGGCGGCCTGTACAGCCACTGTGTGAGTTGAGCTCCGGTGAATTTGGGCCAGCCGAGTGAGGTTGATAGTTCTGATAGCTGCCCTGGGGTGAGGCCGTATAGTTCAGTCAAAGGTGTACTCCGTGTTGTGCGGTCTCGAGGCAGCCCGAAAGAGAGGGCCGAGGCTATGCCCCGGCCGCTGCGCTACGCGGTCTCATCTACATGGTTGCCACGATACTCATCCGCGGGTGGTGGAGGTGAATCAGCAGCAGTAGTACCACCAGCCTCCGGTCGCACCTGCTGATCCTCCCGTGGTGCTTCGGGTGGAGCGGGAGGATACTCTTGTGGTGAGTATGTAGCGACTGTTGGATCCATATATCCAATAAACATATCGCACCTCCTTTTACCTTGAGTATACCACGGTGAGTACCGGTGGTCAAAGCGCTCCGGGGAATCAAAGGATAAAAAAGCTAAAATGTGCATTATAATAGGATCACCAGCAGTCTTGACTGCTTCCTCCCTGGTGCGTATATTCAAGTTTAAGAATATTGCGCCTGTGCACCGGGCCGCCTCAGATAAAAGTAGTGGATCAATGGCATTCAAGGTGCTCGTGCGTGCAGTTTCACCAAAAAGGAAGTGCTAACTATGGAAAACGTAATTATTATCGGCTCCGGGCCAGCGGCTCACACTGCGGCGGTGTATGCCGCGCGGGCGGAACTTCAGCCGCTGCTCTTTGAAGGCTTTATGGCGGGGGGTGTTGCGCCAGGGGGGCAACTGACCACTACAACCGAGGTGGAGAACTACCCTGGCTTCCCCGAGGGCATTGAAGGGCCTGCTCTTATGGATCTTATGCGCAAACAGTCGACTCGATTCGGCACCCGCATCAAGACCGAGACTATAGCGCGTGCCGACCTTTCACAACGGCCCTTTAAGGTCTATACCGAGAGCGGTACCGAGTACCAAAGCAAGGCCCTCATCGTTGCCACCGGAGCTACGGCCAGAACCCTGGACTTCCCGGGTGTAGAGCGACTTTGGCAACGGGGTATCTCGGCCTGCGCTGTTTGCGACGGGGCGCTGCCCGTCTATCGCGACAAGCCACTCGTAGTAATTGGTGGTGGTGACTCGGCGTGTGAGGAGTCATTGTATCTATCCAAGTTCGGAAGCGAAATACACATGCTTGTACGCCGCGACGAAATGCGAGCGTCCAAGATTATGCAACAGCGTGTCTACGATCACCCCAAGATCACGGTGCATTGGGATACCCTCGCGGTTGAAGTCCTGGGCGACTCAGTGGTAAGTGAGGTGCGTGTTAAGAACAAAAAGACACAAGAGGAAACGGTAATTACTGCCGGGGGACTATTCTTTGCTATTGGCCATGAGCCGAACACCGCCTTTCTTGAAAACCAGCTGAACACCGACGAAACCGGATATGTACTGACATCGCCCGACTCAACGGTGACGAGTATTGAGGGCGTTTTTGCCTGTGGTGATGTGCAGGACAAGCACTACAGGCAGGCCGTTACCGCGGCTGGTTCAGGGTGTATGGCCGCGCTCGAGGCTGAACGCTGGTTAGCCGAGCAGGAATAAAAAAAAGTCCGAAACCCCTGAGGGTTCCGGACTTCCATGGTTGTACCACTGCGCCGCCTGGTACCGCTGTACCCTATGCGGCTCTGCTGCTATCTACGAGGGGCGCGTCGTACCTCACCGCGGCGAGCGTCGTCGCGGCCTTGCGGTGCGCGGGAGAAGTCATCTCCTCCGCGGCCGCCGCGCATATGGCCGCCGCGCGTACCGGAATCCAGCACATAGGTACGCCCGCCCACCGTAAGCTCGCTTGCGCGAATGAAATGATCACCCTCATCTACACCAAAGCGTGGACCCGGCATCTCGTAACCGGTGACCTCAACCCTGTCGCCGGAACTGATCTCTACGGTTTCCGGAAGCGCAAAGGCGGGCATGAGGTGATAGGTGTGGTTTCCGCTACGTACCGCCACTCTACCCCAGTCGTCAACGACTGCGGAGCCAGATACAGATATTGTTTCGGTTTCCAGGTCTGGGCGATAGCCGCGTGCTTGGGCCGAAGCAATGCTCACACCAAGAATCCCTACCAGTGCAACCAACAGAACAGCTTTCTTCATAGTTGTCTCCTTTCGGTTTGACGCCCTGCTGTTTTGGGCGCCTTCCGTTTGTATGCTACCAATAACTTAGCAAGCTTCGTGCCAACCGTCGGTTTTACGCATTCTTTTGCTGGTCTCCCTCCCAGCACTGGCCATATGCGCCGGATAAGGCCGATTTCGGCAGGTGCTGGCAGCAATAGGCGCCTGACGACTGAAAAATACGGGCCCATCTGTGCCTTGGTTGCGAAAAAAGGCAGGTGCGCAAGGGCGGACTCGCTTGTGCTTGCACTCTGGAGACAGCGGGTACTGGGTAGTTGTTACGCGGTCCGAGTGCCGTGGGTACTATTTACCCGGCACAGACGGGAGGTGGAGCAGATCGCTCTACGTCTTGTGCAGTGCCTCGGTATGGTTTACACTGTCTCCGGAAGGTGAAGAATATGTCTGGACAAGCGAAAGCCCTCATTTTTGACCTGGACGGTGTGGTTGTTTTTACCGACAAGTACCACTACCTCGGGTGGAAGAAGCTCGCCGACGAGAACGGCTGGAGCTTCGATGAGGAGTTCAACAACAATCTACGTGGAGTTTCCCGTATGAAGTCTCTTGAGCTGATGCTCGAGCACAACGGACTCGACCTTCCTGAAGATGAAAAAAACCGTTTAGCCGACCGCAAGAATGAATACTATAAGGAGCTATTGCAACGCATCAATGAGAGTGATCTCTACCCCGGTGCGGTCGGATTCGTGAAGAAGGTAAGGGAACGCGGTCTCAAGACTGCACTTGCCTCCTCAAGCAAAAATGCCCAGGCGGTATTGGTCGCGCTTGACCTTGAGCCGCTCTTTGACGCAGTAGTAACAGGCAACGACATTACGCTGTCCAAGCCTGATCCGGAAATCTTCCTCCTGGCAGCCAAGAAACTGGGCATGAAACCTGAAGACTGTGTTGTCTTTGAAGACGCGGGAAGTGGTGTTGAGGCCGCCCATCGTGCTGGAATGAGGGCTGTAGGTGTAGGGCCTGTTGAAACGGTCGGCGCTGCCGAAATCGTCATGCAGGACTATGCGGAACTAGATTTGGAAAACGTTTTATCCGGCGCATGAGTTGTGCGACGACTGGAAATGAAGCCCCCGTCTTAACGCTACAGACACGGACAGATACGGTAAGGCAACCGGGGAATACGACGTGTTGCAAGTAGAAATATGAAATTTAGTGATCTAACTCTTAGGAGTGAGGTGCACCAGGGCCTGGAGGAGATCGGGTTTACCGACTGCACCGATGTTCAGGAACACACCTTCACTCACTCGCTCAAAGGCCGGGATGTGCTGGTACAGTCCCAGACCGGTACCGGTAAGACAGCCGCGTATCTTATTACCATTTTCCAGCAGCTATCGGAGCAGGGTGCGTATCCTGGGAAAAAGGCGCTGGTTGTAGCGCCGACCCGTGAGCTGGCAGTTCAAATTGAACAGGACGCGCGCGATATAGGAAAGCACGTCCCATGCAAGGTCGGCTGCTTCTACGGCGGAACCGGTTATGTGCAACAAGAGAAAACCATTGCCGAGGGCGTGGATCTTATCATAGGGACGCCAGGGCGCCTCATAGACTTCAATCGGTCTGGGAAACTAGATTTCCGAGAGGTCGGTGTGCTGGTCATTGATGAAGCAGATAGGCTTTTTGATATGGGCTTTTACCAGGATATTCAGCAAATCATGCGCAAGACTCCGGACAAGGAGCACCGTTTGACGATGCTGTTCAGCGCAACACTCAGCCAGAGCGTGCGGAATCTTTCCTGGAAGTACATGAACGACCCTGCCGAGATTGAGATTGAGCCGGAACACCTCGCGGTAGACAAGATCGAGCAAAGCATTTATCACGTTGCTCGCAGCGAGAAATTTGCTCTCCTGCTTGGTGTTCTTGAGCAGTATAACCCAAGCAACGCCATAATCTTCACCAATACACGGCGAAGCGCCGAGGAAGTTTCTTTTCGGCTCAAGTTCAATGGGTTTCATTGCGAGTTTCTCATGGGCGACCTTCCTCAGCAGAAGCGACTGAAAATTATCGAGCGTGTAAAGAAAGGGGAGACCCGTTTTCTCGTAGCCACCGACGTCGCCGCCCGCGGCTTGCATGTGGACGACCTTGAGATGGTTGTCAACTACGACATACCCGAGGACGCTGAGAACTACATTCATCGCATTGGCAGAACTGCACGCGCAGGGAAGAGTGGCCGAGCAATTGCCTTAGCCTGCGAGCAGTATGTATTTGGTTTGGAAAACATTGAAAGCATGTTGGGCATGAAGATCCCTGTGGCCGAGTTTGATGAGAGCCTCCTCCGAGAGGATCAGGCCCACGGCAAGCGACCGCCACGTCGGGAGCGTCTCGGCGGGCCCGGCGACCGCAGACCCGCTATGCGTGGCGGCCCCCGCGGGCATTCGGGCGGGCGCCGCAGTGGTGCACCGGTGGAGGGTGGCTCTCGCAGCGCACCTAAGCGCCCAACACATCGGCCAGAGCACAGTGTTGCTGGTGCGTCCGGCCCAGCCGGTGAGGCAAGAGGTGCCGCGAAAGCACCTGGTGAACGAGATCGCAGTGCGTCTCCTCGGCCAGTTCGCAAGCGAGGTGGCCGTGGTGGTGCTCCCCAAAAAACCGAGACCGCTGCTTCTTCAGCGTCCAAGCAGGCGGCCGCGAAGACCAGCAGCTCATCTCCAAAGGGAGGCTCCTCAAAGGCAGACCCTGCGTTGAATGATCGGCTGCGTGAGTATGAGCGAAAGTATGGTGAGAGTTTCCGACCGGTGGATGTCGGATCAAGCAGCTCTGGCGGAGGCAACGCCGATGGAAACACTGGTGGCAGCAGGCCCTCCGGAAAGCGACGCTCTCGTGGGCGTGGCGATAGGGATAGGGGCGGCAGGCCGGATCAGGGCTCGGTGCAGTCGCAGTCGCAGTCCAAACCTGTGCCTCAAGAGGCGCCTTCCAAGACAGGCTCTGCTGGAGAAGCATCCGTGAAGAACGACGCCACGAAACAAAGGCCTGCGAAGAAGGGAGGCGCCGAGGGTGTCTTTGGCCGTCTTCGTGGGATATTTCGTAAGGGTGAGTAGACTACATCGAAAGAGTTGAACGATACTGACAACAGTTCAGACGAGAATCTTGACAGCCTACCCGGATTTTCGTTATGGTAAGGCTTCATTTTGTAAGGAGACCGTGAATGGCACGAAATACCAAGGCGAAGGGCAAAATCGTCCGTCGCTTCGGCGTAAACATCTTTGGCAACGAAAAGTATGATCGCCTGCTAAAAAAGAAACCGAATCCGCCCGGAAACCCTAAAAAGGGTCGCGTGCGTCAAACCGAGTATGGAAAGCAACTTGGTGAGAAGCAAAAGCTCAAATGGGCTTATGGCCTGTCAGAGCGACAGTTCCGTAACCTCTTCTTTAAAGCGAAAGCTCAGAAGGGAGTGACCGGACACAACATGCTGATTCTGCTTGAGCGGCGTATTGACAACGTTGTCTATAGACTTGGAATGGCTTCAAGTCGTTCGCAGGCTCGTCAGTTGGTGAGTCATGGGCATGTTCTGCACAACGGTCGCAAGACCACCATTCCTTCAGTGCTGGTTCGCCCAGGAGACACCGTCAGTGTCCGCCCGCGCAAGCCTACTCAGGACATGGTTCGGCAGTATCTTGCAGATAATGCAACGCGTCCGGTACCACCTTGGCTTGCACTTTCTAAGGATGACATGAGCGCCTCGGTTTCCGTACTGCCGACTCGTGATATCATCCCGACAATTGCGGAAGAGCAACTCATCGTCGAGTTCTACTCCAAGTAGTCCGGGCAATTATAACGCGGGACTGCATGGAAAATGCCACGCTACCGCTCTACCGGCTCGGTGTAGACGGGCCTCAGATAACTCCAGTCGGCCTCGGAACCGCCCAATTCGCGGGTGGAACCGGGGCTGTTGGGCGTTATTGGGGTGAACTTCCTCAAGACGAAGTACACGAAATTGTCGCGACGGCCGTGAGGGGCGGGGTGAACTGGTTCGAGACCTCCCAGCACTATGGTGCCGGAAACGCAGCCCGAGCCCTGGCCTCGGCGCTCAGTGCTGTACAACCGAATGGGGCCACACCCTTTATTGCTTTCGCAAGAAGCACGCCACTTCTTTTTGCTTCCAACATACACTCACATCAAGCAACTCACGCAGCCTCTTTAGATCCATATTCAATTGGGATGTACCAGTTCTCGGCTCAACGAGGCGCCGTTTCAATAGACGCCCTCATGCGCGGTGCTGCGGCACTCAAGACCGAGGGGCGGATCTCTGGTATTGGTGTAAGCAGTTTCTCTGCTGAGCAAATTGCCAAGGCGGCAAGCTGCCTTGCAGACGAAGGCATCAGCCTCTGGGCCAATCGTGTTCGGTTTAACTTGCTTGATCGAGGAATAGAAAGCAATGATGTGCTCGCCGCTTGCCGCCAACTTGGTGTCACTGTTGTTGCGTGCTCGCCTCTCGCCCAGGGTGTGTTGGGTGGGCTGTACCATGACAGCTATCGGCGCAGCCGCGAGATTCCCGGCTTGCGGCGCTTGTCCCCCCGTTTCCACAAGGCCTACCTGAAGCGGACACAGCCATTACTCCATGTACTAGCCGATGTTGCGGGTGAACGTGGAGTCGGTGTTACAGAGGTGGCGCTCAACTGGACTACTCGCTTCTTCGGAGAGGCGGTAGTTGCTGCTGTAGGTACGCGCAGCGTAGGGCAGTCACAAAGCGCTGTAGAGTCAATGCAGTTTAGACTTTCGGAACGTGAACTGGCGCGTATTGACGAGGCCTCACGAGAGGTAGGCAGGTAATGCATGTCGGTGATATTTTCGCAGCGCATAAGCGTAGCTTCAGCTTTGAGTTCTTCCCACCAAAGACGCCTGCCGGGAGCGACAGGCTGTTTGCCGCGCTGAGCCAGCTGGAAACCCTTAAGCCCAGTTTTGTATCGGTAACCTATGGTGCGGGCGGGGGTACTCGTGACCGCACTCACGACCTCGTTCTCCGCATCAAGAGAGAAACACAGCTGGACCCTATTCCCCACCTCACCTGCGTGCATCAGTCGCGATCCGAGCTTGAGGAGCTGCTTCTCCGCTATGCCGAGGCCGGTGTTGATAACATTATGGCACTTAGGGGGGATCCTCCCCAGGGTGAACATCATGATCCTGCCGGTGAAGACTTCCCTCAAGCGGTAGACCTTGTGTCGTATATTCGTGAGTTCAACCGACGTGGACTTCATCCAAACTCGCGGGGTTTTGGCATTGGCGTGGCTGGCTTCCCGGAGGGGCACCCAGCTACTCCAAACCGGCTTCTTGAGATGCAGTATTTGAAAGAGAAGGTCGATGCTGGAGCGGACTACATCTGCACGCAGCTCTTCTTTGACAACCGGGACTTCTACGACTTCACCGAGCGGTGTCGAATTGCTGGAATAACGGTACCCATTGTCGCCGGGATTATGCCTATTCTTAACCAGCGTAGTTTTGAACGAACTCCGGAGCTAGCCCTTGGCGCTCGGTATCCGGCTGCATTTCTTAAGGGCATGCAAAAGTGTGCAGACGATACTGAGATTGCGAGCTTCGGACTAGAGTGGTCGGTGAGGCAGTGTTACGAGCTTTTGTCCCAGGATGTAGAGGGGATCCATTTCTATACGCTCAATCACTCTCCAGTGACCATTGAGATTTTTCGACGTTTGGGTCTTTCCTCAAGTTTTGCTGCGGAACTTGCCGATACATGAGTTAATGACACATGACCCACTTTATTCGGCCAGTGAACTGCGAAAACTCCCGGTACTCAGTACAGACTCTGAGCTAAACGACCGAATTACCAAGATTTGCGCCAAGTTCGACAACTACTTCCAGCCGGTCTTTCTGAGTGATCCCATAGAGGCACTCGAGTATCTTGAGTTTGAACTCCCCGAGATCAACGTCATTCACTTTTCGGACCAGCAGATGGACACCGATCTCGTGCTCGAAAAAATCAAAGCCGACCCCTGGCTGCATTACGGTGGAATCATAGGCGTGCATACGCGCGACGATGAGCTGGAAGTGACCCGTAAGACTCCCAACTCCAATGTTCTCTGTCTCATTAGTCGCGGGGAGTTTGTTGGGACCTTTTATCGCGTTCTGCGAATCCTTGTCCAGAATAGGCAGATTGTCTTCCAACGTGAGCTTCAGAATGCCTTGCTTGGCACGATCTCCGGCAGCTTTGTCATGGACAACGACCCCTCGAACATTCGAACCTACGCCAATCTGGTAAGCAACTACCTGTACAACTCGAGTTATGTGAATCGCGAGCAGAGAGACCGGCTTCATGTGTCGCTGTTTGAGCTGCTCATGAATGCGGTGGAACATGGAAACTGCCGGATTACGTATAACGAGAAAACACAATGGTTGGAGACGCACGGAGACATTCTCCAGCTTATTCGCAGAAAGTGTATGGACAAGGATATACGTGGGCGGAAGGTGTTTTTTTCCTACCGGATTACCCCCGAGCGGTCCTATTTCACCATTAGGGACCAGGGAGATGGTTTTAACTGGCGCGAACGGGAGAACGCGCGTGATGAGGTAAACCTCGCTCTGCATGGACACGGCATAAAGATGGTGGGTCATTACGTTGAGAACCTGGGCTACAACGACCGCGGTAATGAAGTGTCCTTTGAGTTCCCCCATGCTAACCACGAGAGCAATGCGGTGCCAGGCGTATTCG
>SLAA01000189.1 GCA_007127105.1 Spirochaetales bacterium
CCCGCCAACAAACGTAGTACATAATGTTAGACATGAAGACGGTGAATGTTCGCACGTTGCAGCATCATCTTGGACGCTACCTGCAGGAGGTAGAGGCCGGAGAGGTGTTGGAGGTGCGGAAGCGCAATAAGGTTATTGCTCGAATAGTTCCGGAACCGGACCACAACGCAGTTATGCCCTGGCCCAGTATTGAGGAACGGCTTGAGCAGGTTTTTCCGGACGGGCCGGTTACGAAATCTGCATCAGCTCAATTGTATGACGACCGGGGCGATTCTTGAGTGTGTATGTCGACTCCGGCGTGCTGGTGAAGCTTTACATCCGTGAGCCTAACTCAGCCCAGGCAGCGGCGGTAGTCCGGGAACATCCGGTACTTCCGCTCAACGGTCTTTTGGAACTTGAAGTTCGAAACTCCTTCCGAGCGCTTGAAAGCCGTGGAGTACTGACCGGAGCGCAACGCACTGCAGCTGAACACTTTCTTGATCTCGATTGTGTTGAGGGTCGCTTGCAGCCGGTGCCCGTGGACTGGACCGCAGTGCTTCAGCACAGCATAGCTTTAGGCCGTAGTTTCACTTCACAGACACTCGCTCGCAGCCTGGACATTCTTCACATAGCACTCGCTCTGCATCTACAATGCGGACTCTTCATCACCGCCGACAGAAGGCAAGCGGAGTTCGCACGCTGCTGTAAGCTTCCTGTGGTGTTAATCACTTGATAGCTGCATAGTATGTAAAGGGTTACCGTCGGATGACCGGTCATGTTTCACTTACATAGCCTGCGCTCTTAGATCCTTCGGCATCTTCTCTATTGCGTAACGGAGGGCGGTTCGTGGCATCCGCGCTTTGCGTTCCATCACAAAACCAAAGACATCGTCCTGATGGGCCTGAGAGGCAACCTTCAGCATCCAGCCGTAGCCTTTCTGAACGAGGTCGTCGGCATCCTCAAGAAGGAGATCGGCTATCGTGAAGACATCGTCCAGAAACTTTCCCTGGCGGGCGGGGATGATGAGCGAGACGGCAGCCGCACGGCGCATCCAGCGGTTCTCTGAAGCAGTCCAGCCGTGAAGCCGCGAAAGATAGTCCGGATACATCTCAAGAAAAGCGCCGATGCTGTGATTGCATAGCGTGTCACAGGCGGCCCAGTTCGACACATAGGTGCTGACCCAGCGCTCGAAAACCGCAAAGTCATCCGGCTGATACCGCTTCCTGAGTTCGTAGGTCCAGTTGCAGGCGACGAAACTCTCTTCCATGTAACCGGAACGCCATAGCTCCTCACACAAGGCGAAGACCTCGGACTTGTCGAGAGACGTAAGCGGTTGGAAATGCTTTTTGGCAATACGGGTACCAACGGCGGTCTTGACTCCATGAAGCTTGACTGCTTCCTTGAAGAATTTCACACCGCTGTTGCGAGTCTGCTCGTCTGCGTTTGCGGTGAGTTCTTCCCTGAGCTGCGTCAAGCGCGGATCCGTCCGGTTCATTTCCGCTCCTTCATTCCTACGCCTGCATTCCTACGCCTGCATTCCTACGCCTTTGGCGTTCTCAGTATGAGCCCAAAGTGTCGCCGGCGCAAGCCGGCCTGTAGCTCATCTCAAGCTGCCCAACGTAACGGTTGCACCCGGCGGCCTGAAGCAGCGTGTCCACTGCACTACCCGCCTCTACGTTGGGATAGCGGAGTGTCTCACTCGTGGTACAGCTCTGCAGTTTGCGCAGCAGCTGGGTGAGCGGTTCCACCGAGCGTGCCGAGGGTTTGATTCCCAGCTGCAGGATACTCCCATTCTCATGATGGACGATGCCGTACCCAATTGGCACCGCATTCTTTCTCTCGATCACGATTCGAAATCGCTCCGGAGCGTTGTAGTACGACGCAAGCGCGTTCTGCCAGGATGGTTCGAAGCTGCAGAGCTCCGAAACAGGCAGTGTTCCCAGGAACGAGAGGTGCTTTTGATCGTCCGTTGCGGGGGCGGGGGCCGCAGCGGCCTCAGGGTATGCGTCATCACCACCGCGGGTCCACTCGTAGCAGTTGAAGCGGCGTGTAGTCTGAAAACCGTTTCGCCGGTAGAGTTCCTGCGCGCCTATGTTGTTTTCCAGCACCTCAAGAATCAGCTCGGCGACACCCTGCTCAGCCATCAGGGACTTGGCGCTGGTGATCATTGCCTGCCCGATCCCTTTCCCTTGAGCTTCTTTTCTGACGCCGGTGGCAACATCGTAGAATCGTTTGCCTTCAACCGTGTCCCGATAACCGACGAGGAAGAAACCAAGAAGCCTGCCGTTCTCGAAATGGCCAAGAGAATACTCTAGATGACAGCTACGAATCTGCAGCATCTCCCGGAGACGCTCCATCGGCATATCAATCTTGATCTCGTACTCAGAAAAGGCATCAACAAACGCATCGTGGATTTCCTCAAATGGTGTGTCTGCCAAGGTCGATATCATTCAGTCGCCTCCTTCAGGTATCCTAGCGAAAAAGCCGTAGATATGATAGAAAGAACCCGGATGCGAGAGATCGCCTCACGCTTCGAACCGAACGACTGAGGTACGTATATGTCACGACAGAGCAAAGACAACGGAGGTGGTGTCATCCCTAATCCATACACCGGATCGGATACCTACAACTGCTTTGGATGCGCGCCGCACAATGCCCAGGGCCTGCGCATGGAGTTCACACGACATGGAGACGAGGTCCGGGCGCGCTGGCAGCCTCGTCCGGAGTTCGAGGGTTTTCCAGGGATCGTTCACGGCGGTATCCAGGCCGCACTCGCGGACGAGACGGCAGCATGGTACGTGCATGCCGTACCGGGAACTGCGGGCCTCACCAAGGAGCTCCATGTCCAGTATCACAAGCCGGCTCAGTTCGCGGATGCACCGTTTGAGATTGTTGCCCAAAAGACCGGCGGAAAAGGGCGTGAGGTCGATATTGAGGTGACGATCTCCGGAGCGAGCGGCACGCTGTTTAGCACCGCGCAGTGTCGGTTTGTGGTGTTCAATGAAGATGTTGCCCGCAAGCGCCTGGGCTTTCCCGGTGCCGCGGCCTTTAGGCCAGCCGCAGACTGAGCCTTTAGCTGCAGGGACGGCAGAACAGCCAACCTTCGCTCAGGTGGTGCCTCGCTGAATGAGACGATACGTGACGCGTATCTTGTGGGGCTCCTCGGCGGCAAACTGCCGATAGGCACCCACTCGCAGCACGTTGGAGGAGCATACTCGTGCTTCACCAACTCCAACACAGACGATACGCCGTGCTCCTTGTTCATACAAATGAGTGAGTCCGTCCCTTGCCGCCTGACGGTGTTCTATGTACACAGCCGGAAAGTCGGTGTCCGAGAGGGCTTGGTCGCAGGTGACGACAGGCAAATTGCTGAGGGCCTTGCGGTACGCATCCCAAGGGTGCAGATCCACAGCAACCAAGACACCGTCCACCGCTCGGGTTACTATCTGCTGCACCAACCTGTCCGGATTCCACTCACCGCAATCTCTATCGCCAACTGTGCCTCTTTCGAAACATAGGGCTTTCCGTTCAGATAGCGCAAGATCGTTGCTGTGGACAATCCGGTGGGTTCGGCTAGGTCGTTAATGTTCGGCATCGACATCTTCCACCTCTACGGCGAGTCTTCCGCGTACTGTCCTTAGCGTCTCCAAAGATCTCATCAAACAAATTCCTGCACACCAACTCAGCAAGCATAGTGTATTCACGCATAATCCTAACTCCTTTCGACTCCAGCGCACGCATCTCAGTGGGAGCTCGGACATCGTCCAGCCGCGGCGTCGGAATTGCCGTGAATAATTAACAGAAGTATACTTGTATTTACAACAGGAGGAGTTATGAGTCACAATACGTTAGTTCCGCGTCAGGCCACGCCCACATTCAAGGTCGAAACCCTCGATGACACAGCATGGCGAAGCGATAAGCACGCCGAAGCTTTCATGATTATGATTGTGTTCTACCGGGGTCTTCATTGCCCTGTGTGTTCACGTTACCTGGCCTCGCTTGAGAACCTGATGCCGGAGTTTAGGTCCCGTGGGGTCGAGGTCATTGCGGTGAGCTCAGACGTACGTGAACGAGCTGAACGCGCACGCGGCGACTGGAAGCTGGAAACGCTGCAGATTGGATACGGACTTAGGCTGGAGACAGCACGTGAGTGGGGGCTATTCATCTCGGCGGGAAAGGGGAAAAGCTCACTCGGCATTGAGGAACCCGCAGAGTTCAGTGAACCGGGATTGTTCCTGCTCAAGCCCGACGGAACCCTCTACGCCTCAAGCATTCAGACCATGCCATTTGCTCGCCCGGCGTTCCAGGATGTGCTACAAGCGATCGACTTCATCAAGAAGAACGACTACCCGGCGCGGGGTGAACGCATGTAGATTGGGGTTACGGAGGTGTGACTCATGCAGGTATTGGTTTTCGGCGCCAGCGCACATTCTGGACTACCAACATAGATTTGCCTTCAAACCTATACACTTCCTTGTTTCACAGCCATATCTTTGCCAAATGAAACAACTACAAGATACACGCATGCTTCAAGCTGCGGTTCTGGGCACGGCGGTTGCCGACGCCTCCGGTATGGGACTGCACTGGATATACTCGCAGGGCAAGATTGCCCAGATTGTGAAGGCAGCCGGTGACACCGCAGAGTTCCTTGAGCCTGACCCGGACAACTACCAGGGGGTGCCCGCCTTCTTTGCTCATCCACACCGGCATGCGGGCGACGGCTCGAACTACGGAGAGTATCTCTACGTTCTGCTGCGAGCTATTGGTGAGCAGGGGTTTGACCGCGGTGCATATGTCAGGGCTTTTGGAGAGCACTTTGGGGTTGGCGGCACCTACGTGGGGTATGCAGACGGCCCTATGCGCGAGACCATCTACAACATGACCCGCCTTGGCAAGGAGATTGAGCAACGGGTGCTCAGCACCGAGACCTCACTAAATGAAACACAGCTCAAGGCCGCCGCCCACTACATCGCCCGTTACTTCCTGGAGTTTGACACGGAGGGCCTGAAGGACACGGTGCGTACACCGCTCAAGTTGCAGCAGTGGAAGCCGGAGCAGCTTGGCGAGGCAGACAGAATTATCGATGTAGTCAGCAACGAGCTCGGTTCGCTGGGCCCGGACGACGACCAGATGCCTGCCCTGAGCCGCTCTGCGGTTCTGGCACAGTTTGCGGCTGGAGAAGAGCTTGACCGGCTGGTGGAGCAGGCGGTGCGCATTACCAACAACAATGACGAGGCGGTAGCCTACTCCTGCTTCTTTGCGCATATCATGCGCGATCTCTACGAGGCCGGGCCGCTGGACTCCGGCGCGGCCAGCGAACCCGGCGCAGCCCAGGCCACACTCCGCCGCCTTGTTGAACGATATCTCAACAAACTCAGTCAGCACGCCCAAGCGCTCGTCACCCAGGCCATGGCATACGAGGCCCTGGACTACCGCGGTGCAACCAAGCACTTTGGGGCCGCCTGCCACGTGGACATGGCAGTACCGCTGGTCGTTCATATTCTGCTGCACACCACCAGCTTTCGTGAGGCGAACCGAATTAATATTCTGGCAAGTGGTGACAACTGCGGACGGGCGGTCATGCTGGGCGCCATTGCTGGCGCGCTCTACGGCATAGGTGGCGAGCACGGAATCCCGGAAGACTGGATTGAGCGCTCTACCATGGTGGCGCGCCTGCGTGAGACGGATGGCGGAC
>SLAA01000142.1 GCA_007127105.1 Spirochaetales bacterium
ATCTGAAGTCCGCTTGGCGTCTTGTTTACTTCGTAGATAAGAGCCTTGATTCGGTCGTTTGGACGATATATTTCCCGTGGCGATTGGTATCTTTTTGGAAGAATACCTTCCGTCTTCCCTAGATCAACAAAGATATTCCCGTTGCGTTCACGCTGGTAGTATCCGATGATCATTTCGCCAACTTTGTCCTTAAACTCCGAGTACAGCGTGTCTTTCTGTATTTCTCTCAGAGTTTGTTTTGCCCGTTGCTTAGCGCTTTGAATTGCGCCACGGTCGAACTCCATCGGGTTGATTTCTATAAGCAGCTCATCGCCAATCTCACACTCGTCGTTGAGTACAACGGCCTCTTCAAGATCAATTTCGGTAACCGGATCATAGACATCGTCCACGATCTTCTTTTGTGCAAAGAGGGTGACGTCGCCGTCGTCGTCGAATTTCACAACTGCGTTGTCTGAGGTGCCGAAGCGCTTCTTGTATGCAGCGAGAAGAAACTCTTCAATTGTATGGTGAATGAGTTCTTCCGAGATTCCTTTGTCGTTTGCCAAATTGCGGATTGCGTCGTTCAGTGCCGAAGCCATTCGGTGTTACCTAACCTCCCGGGACTCGTCTAACTTTGTTTTACGTATATCCGAGTACCGTAGTTCTTTGTTTCCGCCCTGCGTACGCAGAATCACGGAGTGCTCGTTGCTATCCTCAATGTATCCCTGTATCCAGTCTTCCGAGGCCGTACCCAGAACAAGGACTGCCCTGCCTCGAAATACCGTAAATTCGTGATCGCTCTTGAAGGTACGGGAAATTCCAGGCGAGCTGACCTCAAGGTGTACATCTCGGGAGTCATGAATAAGCTCGATACGGGGTAGTACCGTGCGGTGCACCTCGGCGATATCGTCTACACCGAGTCCGCCTTTCTTATACACAACCAGTGACACATGAAGTCCTGTAGGTCTACGGGCCGCTTTTAATTCTACGACGGAAAAACCGAGCGCGTCCAGTAAAGACGAGATTTCGGACTCCAGATTTTCCCCAAGCATACTTCTGTTCCTGTCCAGACCTTATGGTACAAAAAAAGAGTCGAACAACACGACCCCTTGCACAAGAATCCGGTAATACCGTGGTGATAGTAGCAACTCACAAGCTTTGTGTCAACAATACCAAAAATGGCGAGATGGCGGGCGAGCCTAGAGATCGCGGGCTACCACAACAGTTATAACTTTCCGAACACCGTGACGGTGCAGTAGGCGGACACACTCGGCGGCAGTGGCTCCGGTAGTGAGGACATCATCAAATAGAATGACCGCAGGCGGAAGCTGCCGGAGTTGGCCCCTGCGCACCTCAAAAACGCCCTGTACATTTGCAAGACGAAGTTCACGTCCGAGCGATTTCTGCTGGCGCCCTTTGTTATTTCGGCGCAGTGCATGGAGCGCGCGTGCCCCATACTGTCGTTCGAGACCGCGCACCAAACTGCCAGGTGGATCCCATCCGCGGCGAATGCGTGAGGCCGGACGTGCAGGTACCGGAACAATGGGGATCTCCTCCAATGAGGCATATCCAATGCTGCGCAGGCGTGTACGGAGAAACTCACCAAGCATTACGACCAGGAGCGGGGTGAGTGCGCGGCGCGAACCGATCTTCCAGGAACTTATCAGCCGGGCAGCCGTATTCCGGTATACCAGAACTGAGTGAATATGGCCAAGTTCGTTAGGCTGCTGTAACTCGCGTTGATTATTACAGCTGAGGCAGAGCTCAATATCCGGTGCGACGGGTGCACCGCAGTCCATGCATTCGTTCGGTGACGCCCGGTCGAGTGCCAAGAAACAGCGCCGACACACCGGAGCACCAAAGACCCGCGGACACATGCTCAGTTCGGTGCCGCAGAGCAGACATATTTCCGGGCAGATCATTTCTATGACTGCACGCGTTCGGCGTTGTAGGTAGACCAAGGGTTTTGAGTTTTGCGACCTTGGGTGACGATGTTGAGTCATGGGTCTTCTCCTCTGACCGTGGCTTTTGCCTACGACTACACACGGGCTTTTGCCTATGACTACACACGAAAGATAGTTACTGCATCTTGCAAAGCGGATTTTTTCTATTTTTTGTTGTCCACGAATTCGGGATAGGTGTTCTGAACTGGTTTACACAAGGACCACGCTGGAATGTGAGGTGCGAGCGGCTGAGTTGCTCGGGTAGAGTTGACCATGTTCGGTAGGCAACGTACCTTAGGCTTGATATGCAACACTATGACTACATCATTGCGGGCGGCGGCGCAGCTGGCCTACACCTTGCTCTTGCTCTTGAACGGAGTTCGTTGAGAGACGCTCATATTCTGATCATAGATAAAGATACCAAGCAGAGCAACGACCGAACCTGGTGTTTCTGGCACACCGAGGAGGACAAGCCGGTTCCGGATGGCCTTCTCCGCAAGAGCTGGAGTGTCTTTACCGTTACGGGCGAGGCCGGGGAACTGAACATAACCCTTTCGCCGTATTCCTACTCAATGATTAGGGGGCTGGACTTCTATACCTATGCTGCTGAGCAGGTACAGAAGCTGCCGAACTGCCAGCGGCTTGTGGGTACTATTGATCTCATTGAAGATGGTGAAGAGAGTGCAACCGTTGTCGTTGACGGCACTCCATATCATGGGAGCTACGTCTTTGACAGCTTGATCATCCCCGGCAGTTTTTCAATCGACGCCACCCGGTATCACTTTCTCAAGCAGCATTTTTATGGCGTCTTTGTACGCACTGCAAAAGCGGTTTTTGAGCCGCACAAGGCAGGTTTTTTTGACTTTCGTGTCCCACAGAAGGGCGTCATGCGTTTTGTCTACACCCTCCCGAGCTCCGAGACCGAGGCGCTCGTCGAGTATACCTTGTTTTCTGCCGATTTATTAACGGCGGACGAGTATCGCAATGAGTTAGGCGGTTATCTACAGGGAGTGCTTGGCCTTGAGGAAGGAGACTATGAGGTGCTCGAAAGCGAGGAAGGGGTAATTCCAATGAGTGACTACCCTTTTCCACGACGCGGTGGCGAACGGATTCTGTACACCGGCACCAAGGGTGGACGAGTCAAAGCCTCCACCGGTTTTGCCTTTCACCGAATTGCTCGCGACTCGGAGGCCATTGTCCGATCGCTTGAGGAACACGGGCACCCCTTTGACATTCCTACCCCACCGCCCCGTTACAGAACCTTTGACGCAATGCTGCTGCAGATCCTGTATCGACATGGTGAACTTGGGGCGCCGATTTTTGAGCAACTCTTTCGCCGTAACCCTATTGATAGGCTCCTGCGCTTTCTGAACGAAGAAACATCGCTGAGTGAGGATATTGCCATTATGGCCAGTGTCCCGTGGTGGCCCTTTATTCGGGCCTGGTTGCGTATGCATCTCACAGGTCACCCATGAACACCCGGTTCCTTTTCCAGGGTCTTGAAGGTGCTGGAGGGCCACTGGTTCTTGTTGCTGCTATCGTATGGTTGGCGGCGATGATCGCCCTTCCGCTCCGTGACATCTTCGGGCCTGCGGGAGCTCGCGAGTCGGCCATTCGGCACGCAGTAGTCGCTCAGGTCCTGTTGGTTGCGGTGTTAACGACGCGTTTCCTGGCGCCACTGGCGGTTGTGCGGGTGCTTGTTGGTGTGCCAACGCTTGGCTTGCTGGTAGAGGCGGTAGGTACTCGGACTGGCTTTCCCTTCGGCGTATATCGTTATACTGATCGCCTTCAACCGCAGCTATTCCATGTACCGCTGGCTATTCCTGCAGCGTGGCTCATGATGATGCCGCCTGCATGGGCGGTTTCTGCAGCCCTCACCGGGGCGAGTTCTGGTTTTGCTTTTGTAGTGGTCTCGGCGGCTGCATTTACCGCCTGGGATCTATTGCTTGACCCACGCATGGTTGGATGGGGTTACTGGGTCTGGGAACGTCCAGGGCGCTATCCGGGCGGTATTCCACTGACGAATTTTGTGGGATGGTTTCTCGCGGCAGGGTTGATAACGGCGCTGATAGCACCTCGTGTTCCACCGCCGCGTGCCGAGCTTTCTCCGGTGCTGCTGCTGGTTCTGATCTATGCGCTGGTCTGGGTGTTGGAGACGCTCGGGCAGGCTTTTTTCTGGAGGATGAAGGCCTCAGCCGCTCTGGGAGGAACGGTTATGGGCGCCCTTAGCCTTGCAGCCTTTTTTGCCATTCGTCAAGCTTTTTAAGCGCCTCAAGTGGTGTCAGGTTTTCCACCGAAAGAGAGGTGATTTCGTTCACCAGAAGCTCTTCAGCCGAGAATAGTTCGCTGGAAGTTGTGCGCGCACTGGATCCTGGCACACTGGATCCTGGCACAGTCCTGGTAGGCTGCTCTTCGTGGGCCTGATCAAGGAGTTCTTCTGCTCGCCTTACCACCGCTGGCGGAATACCCGCAAGCGCTGCAACATGAACGCCATAGGACTGTTCTGAGGGGCCTTCCACTACCCGCTTACGGAAGATGAGCTCACCACCTGTCTCGGCGACCTCAAGCGACAGATTCCCCAGCTGCGGTGCCCGCATGGCCGTCAGTTCATGAAAGTGGGTAGCAAATAGCGTGCGTGCACCAATAGCGTCCAGAAGGTACTCAGTGACTGCGGTTGCTATTGCCAGGCCGTCGGTGGTGCCGGTGCCGCGCCCCACCTCGTCCATGATTACCAGACTCTGGGGCCCAGCGTTACGTAGAATTGCGGCGGTTTCACTCATCTCAACCAGAAATGTTGACTCTCCGCGGGCCAGGTTGTCTTGCGCACCAACCCGGCAGAATACCCTGTCCACAAGACCAATTCGGGCAGCCTCGGCTGGTACAAAACTCCCCATCTGTGCCATTAGCACAATCAGGGCGGTCTGGCGTAAGAAGGTTGACTTCCCGGCCATGTTCGGGCCGGTTACCAAACGAAATAAAGGGCTGTTCCCACCAAGGACAAGGTCGTTGGGAACAAAACTACCGTCGGCGGTGTGTCGTTCGACGACCGGATGTCGTCCTGCCTGTATTTCCAGTATTGGCTCCTCTATGAGCTGGGGACGGACGTATCCGTTACGAGTTGCCGCCAGGGCTAAGGAGGCCAAACAGTCCAGGCGTGCGGTACGCTCGGCACAGTCCAAGAATAACGGAATGGCTGGTACACACTGAGCTCGAAGCTGGAGAAACAGCTCCCGCTCGCGTTCGTTGCTGCCTTCCTCGGCGCCGGTTATGCCTTCTTCCAACCCTGCAAGTTCCTCGGTGCTGAAGCGTTCGGCGTTGGCCAAGGACTGGCGACGGATGAAGTGTTCCGGAACCGAACCCGCGCCGGACTTAGTGGTTTCCAGGTAGTAGCCAAGAACCCGGTTATGTTTGATTTTAAGAGAGGATATTCCGGTGGTCGAGCGCTCGCGGTCCAGATATTCCTCAAGATAACGGGCGCCGTCGCGGCTCAATCCTCGCAGTCGGTCCAACTCCAGATCAAAACCGTCACGAAAAATTCCACCTTCATGAATGGTCACCGAGGGCTCGTCGAGCAGAGCTCCACGCAAGTGAGACGCAATTGATGAAATTTGCTCCATGTCCTCGGAGTTTTTGATGGGTAGCGCAGACTCACCGAGGTACTCAGAGCTCAGCTGCTGAAGCCTGAGAACTCCTTCAAGTGAGGCGGCAATTGCCACAAGATCCTTTGCATGAGCACGCTCCATGGCAACCCGAGATGCCAGTCTTTCCAGATCAAGTACACGGCCTAGCTCCTCTCGGAGTGAGGACAAGAGCATTTGATTATGATAGAGCCGTGTTATGTTCTCCTGGCGATCCGCCACCAACTCCATATTGGTGGAGGGTGCGCCGATCCAACGAGCAAGCATTCGCGAGCCCATTGCAGTGCGGCAGAAGTCGAGGGTTCTCCGCAACGTGTAGTTGCTGGTGCCGTCATGCATGTTGGTGAGCAGCTCGAGGTTACGAAGTGTTGCATCGTCAAGTTGTACATGATCCTGTCTGCTGTACTGCTGCAGACTTCGGATGTGCGACAGGTCGGACCCGGATGTATCGCGCAGATATTCAATTAACACACCACAGGCCAATGGCAGCACTGAGTCGTCTGCAATGCCAAAGCCTTTGAGACTAATCACCCCAAGAACGCGCTCAAGGCTTTTCCGGCTCTCAGAGAGGTTGTAGTTCCAGTCAGGATAACTGTTGAGCAGACGGTCGCTTTCGGTCAATACCGCCCTGATGCGTGGGTAGTCACTGAGCAGGCTTTCCTGCACCAGCACCTCCCGAGGCCGCAGACGCGTAAGCTCTGCTCGCAGATGCAGCGGAGCACCCTCTAAGGGGTAGACGGTGCCAGATAGTTCACCGGTCGAGAGGTCGGTGTAGACCAGCGACATCTCTGATGCATTGGCAGCTAAGGAAAGCAGATAGTTGTTGGAGGAGCGGTCGAGCAGGTCTTCCTCTACCAAGGTACCCGGAGTTACAACGTTGACAACCTCACGCTCTGCTATGCCGCCACCGGCAGGCAGTTTCGTCTGCTCACAGATAGCAACCTTCTTTCCAGCATGTATGAGGCGAGCAATGTAGCTGCCCGCGGCGTGATGCGGAATGCCACACATCGGGACTCCAACGCGCTGCGTCAGGGTGAGGCCAAGGATACGAGATGCTTCCACTGCATCGCTACGAAACATTTCGTAGAAATCACCCAGACGAAAAAACAGCACCGCATCACGGTGCTGCTCCTTGAGTCGTGCGTACTGACGCATCATTGGGGTATCGTTATTCGTTTCGCCCGACATTATCGTACGCCCCAGTTCACCGCGTTAGCGGCTAACGGGTAGTGGCCCGTAAGCGGCTAAGAACCTCATCACTGATGTCTACTACAGAACTCCACCATTGAAGGCCATCCATATCGCTACGGAGCACTATCGTGTAGCCCTTGCTTTCTGCCACAAAGACAATGGCTCGTTGTACATCCTCTAAGAAGCGGTCACTGGTAACGCGCTCTTGTTGAATCTCCAGCTGACGGCGGCGTCGCTGGGTCAACTCCTGTACAAAAGCCTGGAGTTCGGTGATCTCCTCATCTAGACGAATCACCGCACGCTGGTTGTCGTTGTCACGTGCCTCAAGTCGTCGAGTGCGCAGGTCTTCAAGACGTTCAATATGGGAGTTGATCTCGTTCTGATACTGCTCTCGCAGGCGTTCCAGGTCTCGAACTGCTTGTGAGTCGCGATAAAAGCTATTGTAAATTCGCTGTATATCGACTATCGCCACGGTCGAGAGCTGTTGATTTGCGCTGGCCGCGCTAACAAAGAGCCCCGCCCCCAAAATGAGGCAGAGCAGTAAGGTGCGTGCTAATTTCATTCCTATCCTCCGACGCAGTACATGCGCATCTGGTTACCTGGAATCCGAGCTGTTAAAACAGCTCAGTTCCGATTGAGAATACAAAGTCCCAGCCACGGCCGTCTCGTCCATCTTGATTAAAGAGGCTGCCCGTTTGCCACTCCAGGTCACCGTCTACCACTCGAAAGCGGCGCGCGAGGTACAACCGAATAGGAAACTGAGGAATAACAAAACGCAGTCCAAACCCGGTGCTGAACTTGAAGCTTTCGATATCGGTATCTTGAATATCGCCTCGGTCGTCATAGGGTACGGCACCCTCGAGAAAACCGTCGAGCCAGATCACATCTTGCGCGAGCGGCATTCGCAACTCAAGCCAGTTATTCCAGAGCGCCAAGAGGTTGGTTTCTCTACCCCAGCCGCGGGCATTAAACATGCCGTCAATGGCCAGTCTGTCGGACTCCGAAGCAATAGGCCCTTCCTGGTCACTAAAGCGTGATGGATGGAGGCCCTGGTCCCACGGCCAGATGATTGACATGAGCGACTGTCCGGCCAGTACCATTTTCCAGTTCCAGTTTTCAAAGACCTGGAGGTTCCACAAGGTGAAGTACCGCTCCACTTTTGAGTCGGTTCGGATGAAATGACTGTCTCCCCGGAGGGGGCCACCGGTGAAGGTCACATCCTGGCGCAGAAGATGTCCGGTCGAAGGGTTAAAGACCAGGTCTCGGGTATCAAGCTGCGCGAAGTTGCTCAAGGAGTTCTTGAAGCGCCATGACTGCCAGTTATCACGGGTGGTTTCGTTAAATGGCCGGTAGATGTCACGGTCGTAGTCCAGCCACTCGGCGCGAGTTCGGAGTCCACCACCGACGCCAACTCGGCCGATTGGGGTTATCCAGCGATAGCCGGTGTTCGCACCAATTGACACCCCTACCGACTCATACTCCATTAGGTATTCACTCGGCACCGGAGAAAAGGGACCGTCGTAGTCGTCGGTGTTTTCGTAAGGTTCCGGGATCCCCAAGCCTAGCCTGTCCTGCCGTACACCGCTGCGGATGTTTCGGTCAATCATGAGACTGACACCCCCGCTCCAGCGTCGCCCGAACAGCCAGCGTTCCTGAAAGCTCAGCGATAGTCTCTGGCTGATTGGCGAAAGGTTCGTTTCGGCGGCGACGGTTTGCCCTCTGCCCATGAAGTTAATATCCTGCCAGCGAATCATGGCCGAGACCGGGAAGTCGGCGCTTCCACCAAAGGCGAGGCCAAAGCGAATATCGGCGGTGCTGCCTTCCTCCACATTTATGATGAGGTCCATAAGGCCTTCGGCACTGCCCTGTGGTGTGTCCGGTGTAACCGCGGAAAAGTACTGGGTGTTAAAGAGATTCTGAAGCCCCTGTCGGATCCGGGTTGCACTGAATACATCACCAACCTCGAGCGGAATCTCGCGGAAAATGACCTCATCTCTCGTCTTGGTGTTGCCGCGCAGAATGATGTTCTCAATCCGCGCCCTGTCTCGCTCTACGATTCTCACTGTGTAGGAGACCGTCAGATCCTCGGGATTTCGTGACTCGGCACGAGTAATTTCGTTGAAGATATAGCCGTTCTCGTAGTAGAGATCTGCCACACGCTGGAAGTCTGCCTCAAAGCGATTCTGATTGAGGACGGCACCCGGGCGCATGCGGGTTCTTGCCTGCAGCTCGTCGTCTGTGAAAATTGCGTTTCCTTCGAACTCTATGCCACCAAAGCTCCACTGGTCACCTTCCTCAATGAAAAAGGTTATGGTGACGTAGGTGCGGTCGTCGTCGTCTTCCTGGACGAAATCGGTGACGATATCCACTACACGGGCATCAATATACCCGCGCTCACGGTAGTAACCCTCAATGGCGCTGCGGTCGAGATCTAAGGTTCCTTCCTGGAACACACCACGATTGAACAAGGACTGTGCACGACTCTCTATGTTGCTACGCAGCGTGCCGTCAGAGGCAAATGAGTTGCCACTAAAGCGGATTTCCCTAATGGTGGTTTGGGTGCCCTCGTTGATACTGAAAACGACAACATTACGTCCATCTTCGGTCTCCACACGTCCGCTTACCTCGGCGTTGGGATAGCCGCGTTCCACGTAGAGGCTCCGCAGGGCACTTGAGGCGCTTCGTATTTTGGCGTTTGTGATGATATCGCCCTGTCTGAGAACAATTGCATCCTGCAGGTCGCGTGTTCGCAGGCTGCGGTTCCCGGTGAAACGCAGATCATCCACCATCGGGCGTTCCACGACCTCAAACTCAATGACGACCGCGTTGCGGTCCTCATCTGCGGGCACCGCACTTGGGATTATTTGCTCGAAGAAATCCAAGGCGTACAGACGGCGCTGAAGATCAAGGAATCGAGTTTCAGTAAAGTCCTGACCAATATACTGCCGGACAACCCCGGACAGCTCGGCCTCGGAGACGTTGTTGAGTCCCACAAATGTGATATCGGCAATAGGTCGCCCTATATACCAATCGTCGTCGGCTTGGGCGGCAAGGCCTACGGCCATGAAGCACAGCAAAAAGATGGCAGCAATGAGGCCTTTCGGCATATGTACTCCTTGTCTTCTGAACATAGCAGAAACTAGCTGATGATTTCAATCAGTACGAGAAACCCCACGAAAATGTGAAGGTATTGTCACGAACATATAACTCACTTATGTCGCGTGGAAAAAAGCCCCACTCGAGGAGGAAGAACGGTGTCTGAAACTCTAAAGTAAGTTCGGTGTCCACGGCAAGCCCCCCAATGTCCCGTGTGTTGGGGTCGAACTGATCCACCGCCTGTAAACGGAGCAAAAGTTCCAAAAACACATCGGTTCCGAGATACTTGCCAAGAAACACCGAGGTATTGTTGAGGTAGCCACCAAGTGATGGCACCTGAGTCTCAATGTCTTCACTCCTATCCTCTATCGCGCCTCGCACCAGGTTTTGGAATACCGGGGTGCGCACCGAGAGGAGATCAAGTCTTAATGTATCACGTACTCTTGTTTCAAAACGGCGCATTACACTAAATTGGGCCGCTACATCACCTGTGAGTAACACTGCGGAGGACAACGCAGCAAACTCACCTACGGTTTGACCAAAAACCTGGCCGCCGAGCAGTTCAGCAATTTCATTCTCTGGAAGCATGGGATTGGACTCAAAGCGCGGTGTGAACTCGCTCAGCCGACCGTTGTCTACAACCATGAATATGGTGACGGGGCCGCGTTCGGAGACTTCACGAACCTCGGCGCGGGCACTCAAGAGTGGATCAAAGCCTTGTTCGTCCTCATTAAAAACAATTCGGCCCTCACGGATGTAGAAGCTGCGGTCAAAGTAGAGGAGTTCGCCACCCTGTATTCCCACGGCACCGACCAGGGAGAACTGCCCATTGATACTGTCCCATTGTATATGAAGTTCCTCACCCGCACGCGCGAAACTGCGCAGTAAGGGGAAGTTGATGGTAGGCCAGTAAAACTCCACCCCGCGCCCGGTACGAACGCGAATATCTACCGAGAACTCGGTGTCCCCCTGCCGGGGAGTCCGTGCCACGTCAAAACTCTCTGACAGCGTAATGGTAGTCGAACGACCGGTAAAGTCACCGCGAATGTTGACTAAATCTCGGGTACCGTAGACAGCAAGCGTTCCAATTCCGTACCCGTCAACCACCACGGTTTGAAAATCGTGAGCTATGCGAACGCCGCCTTCATCCGCTGTTTCGACCTCAATGCGGAACTCGTCCGGACTCCAACGGTTGAGCACTACCCCACCAGTTGCAAAGGCTCGGCCAGTTCCTGAGCGAACTGCCGTGCGATTCATATTAATGGTGTTTTCCTGGAAGACCAGATACACCCGGGCAGCGGTGATCTCGTCCGGCGTAAATGTCAAACGCGAACGAACCTGCTCTGCGGTAAGTGTCCCAAAGAACTCAGGATTATTAATGGGTCCGACAATGCGCAAGCTGCCGGTAATCTGTGCATCGAGTACCGCAAACTCAACAAAGTCCAGCATGTGAGCAATTCTACCGGCCGATATTTCAATTCGGTTGAGATTTGCCTCAAGTCTTCCGTTCTCAAATACGCCATCCGCCTGCAATGCAATGGGGAAAGGCGCGCGAGCACGGAGCTCAAAAACACCGTCGTTTGCGAGCCGTCCCGACAACTCCCCTTCCGTACCCGCATCCAGTATAAGCGTGCCTCCGCTGCGCACAAACCTCAACTCGAACTCGTTGTCAGGTTGATCGTTGAAGACCTCTGTTGACCGAAGTCGAATGGCAGCGCGAAAATCGTCCTCAAAGGGCTGCACCAATCCTGCATCGGTTTCCCCGAATAGCCCGTCGAGTCCTACCGTCATTTCCGTACTTCCACGGCGCGAGTCATGACGGAAAACTCCGTGGAGTCGAACGGTGCGTGATTCACGGTCGATCATGGCCTGGTCGGCCTGAAGCAAACTATTGAGATATCGCAACTCAACATCACTGATCTCTAAGCGTGCGGGAGATAAATCGTAGGCGCCTGTGGCGAAAAACGGATCGTTGTTGTAGCGCCCGTCACGGACTTCGAGTTGTCCGACAAGTCTTGGGGCGGCAGGGCTCCCTTGTATGGTTGCCGAACCGTCTACGGCTCCACGGATGTTGGGGCGCCCCAAGCGGCGCAGAGATGCTTGGTTAAAACGGAACTCCCCCTCAAGCTCTCCCTGATAGAGAGCTATGTCGAGTTCGTATCGCTCTCCAATAGTCTCACCGAAAAGCGCAATGCTTGTGTCGAAGCGAAACGGCGAGGCAAAGCCGTAACTGACCACGCCACTTCCAACGAGGCTTGCGACCGAGTCTTCAAGGCGCACCTCTGAGAGCGAGCCGCCATTCGGGCCAAGGTTCCCACTGAGAACAACCGTAGCGCGTGGTCCGGTGAGAGTTGGAATGCCACTGTATCGAATCTCATGAATAATGAGTTCCCAGTTCTGCAGTGAGCGCAGCTCACCGCTCACGTCAAAACCAAGCACCGCTTTGTCGGGCAAGAGCGGCAACATGAGGTTGCTAGCCTCGGCAGCGAAACGGAACGCACCGTCGGGGTCCGGCCAGACCGCCAGGATCAAGCCTCGAGGTGTCTCCAGTTCAAGACCACGGCGTGGGTCAAAGCCACCGGAAAACTCATACACCTCGTTTTCAAACAGAATCTCACCTGAAAAGTCGGCCACGCTATTGGGATGAAGCGCTCCGGAGAAGGCCCCCTGCACGATATGACCGCCGTAACCAAAGAAGATATCCTCAACCTCGTAGCGGCTATCCTCACCAAAAATTGAGAACGACAGATAGCGATCCGGGTTCACTGTATCGAATACCGATACATAAGGAGCTTCAAGTCCGAGCAGCTCACCAAACTCCGTCTCCACTGATACCCGCGTGTCTATTCTGAGGTTCTGCAGCTGGCGTGGAGTAGCTTGCGCTCGTGGGCGTGCTGAGATGCCCTGAACCAGATCATAGATTGAAGGTGCCCTGACGTTCCGTAACTCAATGTTCCCGGCGACGGCTGGGCCACGACCGGGATCCACGGTTCCGTCAAACTCGACTAACTCGGTGGCCACGCTGTCAAGAAAGAAGAGTCCGTTGACTGCAAAAGTGCCGTCTGACGGTGCTACATCCACGCTGAGTTCATGGAGTACGCCCTCACCGTACGAAATTCTTGGAGATGAGAACTCCCACCGGTTCTGGGTTGCACGGTCTATGTGTATTCGGCCTGTGAGATCATGACTCGTACGATAGCGGAACTCATCGAAGCGGAGCACACCGCGAGGAGCCTGTCGGGCAATATCTACCACCCCCAGGAACTGGGCGCGTCCGCTGCTGTAGGTACTGGACGCTTGAAGATTCTGTACTACGGCCTGATTCTCATTGCCGGTGGTACGAAGCAGGACGAAAAGGTTCTCAGGGCTATAGGATGCAGCCAGCCCAAGATTGAGATCCAGATCATAGTTCAACGACAAATGTGCATCTTCCCAGATGGCTGTCAGGGCGCTCAGGGCGCCTTCCGGAACGGCACTGTCGGTCAGAGCCTCTGCATCTGGGTCGGAGATGAAGGCCGCACGCAATGCGCCTCGACCACTGATTTTCTCAACAAGCCAGGGGGCCTGTGCCTTCAGCTCGTCACCAAGAATAACGGTGCGCTGTGGATTGTAGTCCTGTGCCTGGAATCGCAGTTCCGCATTTCTATCGAGCAGGTCAACCACCAGACTCAGATCAATGGGTTCCTGGTCAGGCAAGTTGCGTAGTTCCACCTTGTCGTCACGATAGAGCAAACCGAACCGAAAACCGCGAACGGTGAGCGCCGGAGTGAAGAGCTCATTGAGAGTAAGATCAAAGTCGGCACCCCTTAGGTCGGGTCGCAAGGTACCCTCCGACTCAATGTTAGCCCGAATGGTGTGAGGGAACTCCAGACTACTCTGCCTTGGTGTCCCTGCGGTCTCCACTCTATCGTATCCGAGCACTGACGAGATTCGGAAGTCCAGCTCGTCGCCAGCGAAACGCAGCGAGAAGGCAAGGTCATCAGCGCTGAGGTTATGGGAGCCGCCACGCACCCGTAGATTGATGTTTCGGGCAAGGACACGGAGCCCGTCTATTCCTCGGGAAGAGTCGTCGGTGGGTAGTGCTGTGGCGAGCTCCCTAAAAAACTCCAAAAGATCACGGTCGCGTTCTATGTCTAAGGACAACTGTGAGTTGTCAAGAACAACTTGACGAATTATTGGGCTATTTGAGTCACCAAAGCCAAAGAGATCACGAAGCCGAAAATGTGTTCGTACACGCCCTATGCGGAGCAGTTCCGCGCGTTCGGTATCATGGCCATGCACGCTCAGGTCATGAATTTCCAGAAAGCTGAGGATGGAGGGGGATATTCGACTGTAGGAGATCCTTCGGTCCAGCATTGACTCGATCTCATGCACCAGTTGTCTATGCAGCTTCTCCATGTTTTCGTGGAAGACACGTTGAACCGGAGCAAGAAGTAGAATCGTTGCTGCAAGCGTGAGTACTACAAGTGTGGTGTGAAGAACGCGGATCCGCGTCGGTCTGTTCATCACTCTTCCTAATCTATACTATATATCGTACTACCTATGAAATACGAGAGGATGAATTGGAAACTGGGTTCAACAAGGCAGAAACGGCATTCATTGTGATTGAAAGTCTCGACGGCGCGGGCGGAACGACACAGGCAAATGTCCTGGCGCGACGCATGCGCGCGGCCGGGCTCACCGTACTGAGCACCAGCGAACCAACCAACGGTGCTGTTGGGCAGCTCATTCGTCGGGCGCTTGGAGCTGAGTTGCAGCTCACGCCACAGGCAATGGCCCTGCTGTTTGCGGCGGATCGACACGAGCATGTATACGCCGGTGTTGAGAGTATAACGGCTGCGTTGCAGGCTGGTATTTCGGTCGTGTGCGACCGGTATGTGTATTCTTCGCTTGCGTATCAAAGCCTGGACTGTGGTTGGGAGTTTGTAATGCGACTTAACGCTGCGTTCCCTCCGCCTACAGATCTCGTCTACCTGGCTTTGGATACCGAGGTGTGCCAGGAGCGGCTCGCCGGGCGGGAACACCGTGAGATCTACGAGGAGACGTCCATACAACGCCGTGTGGAAGAGGCCTACGAAAAGGCGCTTGGGTTTGCCTCGGAACAAGGCGTGCGCCTGCATCGCATAGATGGGTCGGGCGATGCTGAACAGGTTTCCGATCGTATCTGGAATTCTCTCGCAAGTGTGCCGATACTGGAAATGTGAAAAGAGCATTTGTATTCACAGTTGCGGTACTTATGCTGGTGGGGACGGTCCCGGCCTCGGCCTACAGAATAATCTACCGCGAACAACACTACCGCATGTTCCGAATGCATCTCTACCAGTCTCCGGCGCTGATTACCGAGAACATTTATCGCCTTGAGCAGGCTCTAAGGTCGGATTTTGCGAATCCGCTGTATGCCCTGGCTGTGATTCGGAATGAACGCGACTGGGAACGATATCGAGCTCTCTTCACCATGCACCTCAATCTCATGTTGGTTGAGCAGTATCTGCTGTGGGGTAGCAAGTACAACAAGTTTGATGCATTTTTTTTCAACGCGCCCTGGCAACGGCAGAATCTCGAGAGTCTTGAACGTGCCGAGGAACTGTTTGAGTATGCCCTGATCTACTGGGATGAGGTGAAGGTTTGGAGTGAAATCGCCTACGAGCTGCGCTGGGTGCATCTGCCGGAGGTTCAGTACTGGGCGGATGAAAACCACCGCATAGAGACTGGCGACCTCGACTACGAGTTCCTCATTGGCCGCCATCTTGAGCGGCTGCGCGATGTTCGCGCTCGGTTTGAGGCTATGGGCCCAGACACCTATTAGCGCCTTCTGCCGCCGCAACCGTGAATACAGTCAAAGGATCAACATAGCATCGCCGTAGGAAAAGAAACGGTAGTTCTCCCGCACGGCAAGCTGGTAGGCAGAGAGAATGCGTTCCCTTCCGGCAAAGGCCGAGACCAGCATTAACAGCGTTGACTCAGGGGTATGGAAGTTGGTCAGCAAGCCGCGTACGACCTGGAATGTATAGCCGGGCTTAATGAAGATGTCGGTGGTGGCGGCGCCGGGGTGGAGCCGTTGGGCCTGAGAGTCCCAGGCGCTTTCCAGGGTACGGACGGCGGTGGTGCCGACCGCGACTATGGGGCGGCCCGCTCCGGCAGCTCGGTTGACCGCCTCGGCGCATTCGCTCGACACTTCGTACCACTCACTGTGCATGACATGGTTTTCCAGGTTTTCGCTTCGTACTGGGGCGAAGGTTCCGAGACCGACGTGGAGCGTGAGCCGAGCTATTTCTACGCCGCGGTCGCCAAGATGCTGTAGCAAGCGGGTATCAAGGTGGAGCCCTGCGGTTGGCGCCGCGGCCGAACCGGTCTTCTCTGCGAACACCGTTTGATACCGCTCCTTATCCGCGGTCTCATCACTGCGCTTTATGTACGGAGGCAGCGGTACATGCCCGTGGAGTTCAAGGTAGTCCTCCGAAACCGGGCGCTCGAACTCTATCACCGCCTGACCGTCTCCGGCCTCAATCAGCACCGCGGTGAGACCTTCCGGAAACTCCAGTTCCCCACCGGGCCGCAAGCGCCCTGCCCGCCCCAGCATCACCGTCCACCTCAGGCGGCTCTCATCCGAACTCAGCAGCAGGCACTCGACCACGCGCTCGCGCCCCGGCCGCCGCCCAAATAGCCGTGCCTTGCGTACGCGACTATTGTTGAGCACCAGTAAGCTATCCTGCGGAAGCAGCTCTGCTAAGTCGGGAATGCGGTGATGTGTCGGCTCTCCGCTTGTACTTGGAAGCCGCATAAGTCGTGCGGAACTGCGTTCCGGCGTTGGGTGCTGCGCAATGAGGTGTTCCGGCAGCTCAAAAGAGAAGTCCCTGGTCTTCATTTTCACTCGTTGTACTGTAGGATTGGTTTCGGTTGTCGTTAGCCTCAGGAACTGGCAGGCCAAGGTGCCTGTAGGCTAGATCGGTTGCGGTGCGTCCCCGTGGAGTTCGCTGCAGGAAACCGCGTTGTATCAAGTAAGGCTCATAGAAGTCTTCCAGAGTATCAATGGGTTCTCCGACCGAAATTGCAAGCGTCTCGGCGCCCACCGGGCCTCCTGCATACTTGGTTACAATGGTGCGGAGAATCTCGCGGTCATGGCTTTCGAGTCCGAGCTCGTCAATTTCCAGCCGTTCCATGCCCTGCCGCACAAGATCCGGAAGAATGCGGCCGTCACCAAGCACCTCGGCAAAGTCGCGCATTCGTCGCAACAGACGATTCGCTACCCGTGGCGTACCTCGGGCCGAGCGTGCAATAAGCTGCAGTGCCCGCTCCTCGGCTCGGATTTCCAAGATATCTGCTGAGCGTCGCAGGACATCCATTATTTCGTCCTCGCTGTAAAAGTCCAGGCGTACGGTGATGCCGAAACGCGTATAAAGGGGACTCGAAACACGCCCTGCTTTGGTTGTTGCACCTACAAGGGTGAAGCGAGGTATTGGAATACGGATTGTCCGCGCCGAAGGGCCTTGACCGATAATCCAGTCAAGCTCAAAGTCCTCCATTGCTATGTAGAGCATTTCCTCAAGCGCCGGTTTCAGGCGGTGGATTTCGTCAATAAAAAAAACGGTCCCCTCGTTGACCGTTGTCAAGATACCGGCAAGATCCTTGGGCTTTTCAAGAGCCGGTGCTGCGGTCACCTTGAACTCCGCACCAAGTTCATGCGCCATTATGCCAGCAAGGGTAGTCTTACCGAGTCCTGGCGGGCCGGACAGGAAAACGTGATCCAAGGCGTCTCCACGACCACGTGCGGCATCGATAAATATTTTAAGGTTTTGTTTGAGAGCGGTTTGGCCTTGAAACTCATCCAACGCGGTCGGACGTAAACGCGCCTCTGAAGTGTCGTTCTCGGCTGGCGGTGTGTGGAATATGTTTTCTTCGTCTCCCGGAAGTCCCGGTACATGACTCGACATCTCATTTACACCTATCAGCCTAAGGCCACTATCGCGCGGCGAAAGATCTCGGCTTCGCGGGATGCTTGCTGCGCTCCGGTTGCGGCTGGCAGATCTGGTTGGGCCGAGATCTCACGGACTACCGTCTCAACGAGTTTACGCTCGTAACCCATCTCTACCAGGCCTGCGACCAGGTCCTCGGCGACCGCCTCGACCCCGGCCTCCGCCTCCGGAGCGTAACGCAGCACACCGCGGAGCTTCAGCAGCACTGCAGAGGCGGTTTTTTTGCCCAAACCTGGGATTGCAAGCAGCGAGTTAAGATCTTCGGTCTCAAGGATCTCTCGCATTCGGGTTGGGCTGACTCCGGAAAGCACCCGCAGCGCCTGTTTGGGTCCTATGCCTTCCACCTTGGTGAGCTCATGAAAGAGGTTTCGCTCATCTTCCTCTGCGAAACCGTAGAGGCGCATAAGATTCTCCCGATGCTGTAGGTATACTAACACCCGAACCTCGTCGGTCCGACCCAGCAGCTGCTGTACCGTGGCACGACTAACCTCAAGTTCCCACTCTACACCGCCGGTTTGAATGCGAAGCAAACCCGGTAGACAGTCGGTGATGTGTCCTGTCAAGCTGTTTAGCATTCCTGCTCCCTATAGGCTCATATCGGTGGCG
>SLAA01000071.1 GCA_007127105.1 Spirochaetales bacterium
AGCGTGGGAATGACCGCGGGAATGACCGCGGCGGCGACCGAGGTGGACGTGGCGGATACGGTGGTGGCGAGCGCGGCGGGAGTGACCGCGGCGGCGACCGAGGTGGACGTGGCGGATACGGTGGTGGCGAGCGCGGCGGGAATGACCGCGGCGGCGACCGGGGTGGACGTGGCGGATACGGTGGTGGTGAGCGCGGCGGGAATGACCGCGGCGGACGCGATTCCCGCAGTGAACGTCCTGGCGTCTCAGGTGGCAACCGCAAACCCGGCAGCCCCGATTTTGCTGGCCCTGGAGGCCCACGCAGCGGTGAACGCCCGGTAAGGGTGTTTACGCGGAAGACCAAGGGCACCGAAAACAAAGGTGATAAGCCACACAAGCCCAGAGACGAGTCGAGCAACTCGGAAGATTAAACAGAACGAAAGCTTCGGCGTTGGATGCGCGATACTCCATGCAGGGCTATGAGCTTCTTGTGGTTCCTGGTGGGGTAGCCTTTGTGTTGTTCGTAATCATACAAGGGTTCGATCTCGGCATAGGCTCGCATCCATCTATCCCGTGCGGTTTTTGCCAGAATTGAGGCCGCCATAATCTCCGGGTGAAGGCGGTCACCCCCAATTATGCAGCGGGTCTCATGAGTAAGCTTGGGCGAATGCATACCGTCCACCAGCACCAGCGGTGGAAGACCTAACTCCTGCCAAGGCAGCAGGGTCTTCCAGGCAGGCCGCGAGTCTGGTGTGTTCAAGTTTCTGCCAGCGCGCTTCATAGCGGCCGGGTTAGCACCATGGCTCTGGAGAAGAAAAGATATGGCTCGCATCAGTCGGTTATGCGCGCGTTCCATAGCGATCAAGGTTGCCTGGTGAATATTGAATGCATCAATTTCATAGTGCGTTGCCCATCCGAGACCGTATAAGGTCCCGCGACGCAACTCCAAGGACACCAGTTCGCGCTGTCGTGGGCTGAGCTTTTTGGAGTCACCCAGCTGCCCTGTATCGAAGGCTGGCGGAAGCACAACCGCGGCGGCCGTCACCGGTCCTGCCAGTGGCCCCCGCCCGGCCTCGTCGATACCGCAAATCAAGTTCATCGCACAACTGTAGCCAGCTTCAGTCCGTCTTGCAAGGGTCCGGCGCGGTGTGTACACTACCAGGGTCCGCGACTACGCGACTATCGGGAGAGAATGTGTTCCTAAAGAGTATTGAGATTTTCGGCTTCAAGTCGTTCGCAGACAAGTCACGTGTGGAGTTCACCGACGGGATTGCGTCCTTGGTTGGTCCCAATGGCTGTGGCAAAAGCAATGTTGTCGACGCAATCAAATGGGTGCTTGGAGAACAAGGCACCAAAAGCCTTCGGGCGGACCGTATGGAAGACGTAATCTTCAACGGTACCGAAAGCCGCAAGGCCTTAAACGTCGCTGAGGTTACACTCACGCTGGCCAACGACCAGGGTGTTCTACCTATAGACATGCCGGAGGTGGCGGTCAAGCGCAGGCTATTTCGCTCCGGTGACAGCGAGTATTTTATCAATAATCAGCCTGTACGCCTCAAGGAGCTGCGGGAGCTCTTCTATGACACCGGAATCGGAAAATCGTCCTACTCTATTATGGAGCAGGGAAAGATTGACCAGATTCTGTCGAACAAGCCTGAGGAACGTCGGTACATTTTTGAAGAAGCTGCGGCCATCACGAGGTTCAAGCTCCGAGGTAAAGAGGCTGAGCGGAAGCTTGAGCGCACCGAGGACAACATGCGCCAGGTTGAGAGCGTTATTGGGGAGGTCAAACGGAGTTACGACTCCCTGAAGCGTCAGTCCGAGAAGACCTTAAAGCACCGTGAGCTTCGGGATCGCAGCTTTGAGCTTGAACTCGATATACAACTACTCCGCCTGAAAGGATTTCTGGAAGAGCAGGATAAGCGGAAGGAACTGCTTGGGAAACGCACCTCCGAACGCGACGCCGTAAAAAGTGAAATAGACGGAATCAATACCTCACTTGAAGAGAGTCTCGATCAGGTGAACAGCATGGAAGGTGAGCTCGTAGAAACGCAGAAGAATCTCTACGCGGCTGAACTCGAGCGGAACACCATTGAAGGACGTATTCGTCTATTGGCTGAGCGGTCACAAGAGCTGAACGAGAAAATTGAGAGTGACGAGCGTCGTGCCGACCGTACCCGAGGCAAAATAGCCGACCTTTCGGCTGATACGGCGCGCATAGAGGGCGAAATTGCTGACTATGAAACCCGCTTAGGTGAGGCTGAGACGCAGATCACTGAGTTCGACGAGGCCCTCAAGGGTGCCGCTCAGCGCATTGCCGCCAATGATTATCGGATACGTGAGCTTGAGACAATCACTACCGAGCAAGAGGCGCGTGAGGAAGATCTTCAAAGCGAAATGAGGTCGCTCACCGACAGCATTGTGAGCGAGCTTGATCGCGGTCTGTTGCAGTCGGGCTACTCCACTGGTCGGCGCTCGGCCCTTGAAGACGAGTTGGCACGAGCGATGGACGAGCTTGTGGTTGCTGCCGAGGGTAAACGTAACTTATTTGGAGATCTTTCTGCTTACAAGGAGCTGGGTTCAGACCGTGCGTCCGGGCTGCTCAAGAGTGCCTCGGAGGGTTTTGTAGCGCTTGAAACACGTATTGCAGATCTCCGCGACATTCTTGATCGCTACCGCGCAATAATCCCCAGTTTCCTGGATGAGTTCCTTGCACCGGAAGGCATTATAACCCGCAAACGCGAGATTGATGAAAGCATCGTAGCCTGCCGCACCGAGATAAAGAACGCCAAAGAGGAACGTGGCGCGCTGACCGAGGAGAACCGCAAGCTTCAACAGAAAATTGCCGAGTATAGGTCAACCTTGGAGGAGCTACGCCTTGGTCGTGAACGTGTGCGCGCTCGGCGACAAGCGGTGCTTGAGGCACATGAACGGACAAAACGCGAGCGCACTGAGCAGGAGTCTCTGCTGGCCGACACCGAACAACAGATTTCCGACAGCCGGAAACGGCTTGATGAATCGGCGCAGGAGATGGAGGAGCTCAAAGCCCGTCATGCAGAACGGAGAAGAGGCGAGGATGGTCTTCGTGAAGCGCTGTCGCGTTTGGAAAAAACGATCTCGACCAAGAACCACGACCTGCTTAAGAAGGAGCAGCGCGTTAAGTCGCTCATGCAAACCCTGGAGAAAAGACAAGGTGAGGTGGAGCGTTTGCAGATGGCGGTGACCGAGATCGCATCGGACATCCGAAATACCTACAGCAACTTTGAGGAGAGGCACTCGCGTGACCTTCGAGAGTACGAGTCGCGTTTGCTTGAACTCAGAGTTCCAGCGAAAGATCTACGTGACCAGCTCGCGATCGTACGAGATCAGGTGCGAGAGCTTGGAACGGTGAACTTCATGGCACCGGAAGAGTTCAATGAAGTGTCTGAGCGCTATGAGTTTCTCAGTGGCCAGCTTGATGATCTCAAGAAGGCCCGTGAGGACTTGGCCGCCGTTACTGCCGAAATTCAGAGTGAGTCGGCACAACTCTTTGCTGAGACCTTTAACCGCATTCGGAAGAACTTCCATAACATTTTCCGGCGCTTGTTTGGCGGAGGCCGTGCCGAGATTCGGTTGACCGAACCTGACAACGTTCTGGAGTCCGGAATTGAAATTCTGGTGCAACCTCCTGGCAAGAAGCTTGAGAGTATTGAGTTGCTTTCCGGTGGGGAACGCTCCCTTACTGCGGTTGCGATGTTGTTTGCTACATTTATGGTCAAGCCGTCGCCCTTTTGTCTGTTGGACGAGATCGATGCAGCCTTGGACGAGAGCAACGTTTCACGGTTTGTTTCCATGCTGAGTGAGTTCTCGCAGAACTCGCAGTTTATTGTAATTACTCACAACAAGAAGACTATTGCGGGTTCACGTACCCTTCTTGGTGTTACAATGGAGGAGTCCGGGGTATCTAAGGTAGTCTCGATACGGATTGGAGCGGAACAAGAGGCGTATGCGTAGCGTTGAAGAGGTATTCAGTGGCCGATTGCCGCTGATTGCTGCTGCTTTTAGTGGGGTCGTGTTGCTGGCTGTCCTGCTGGCGGTGGTGGCTAGTCTCGTGCTGGGTTCCGGTAGGGGATCGGAGGACTCGGGTTTCGAGTATACCCATGTTCTTCAACGCAGACCAATTAGCGTGGAGCATATGGTGCTGCCTACAGCCTTGCCGAATGAAGCTCATGTACCAATTCGATTTCGCGAACCGCGCCAGGAGTGGTCCGCCGAGGACATTGAGCCTTTTTTGCTGGATTCACGTTTGCTTGGACTTGAGTACCTGCGTGGCGAAAACGCAGCACAACTCGAGCGAATGCTTGAAGCAATACCCTAGTGACTTTGCACAGGCAGAGAAGGAGTTAGGATGCACCGCTGGGATCTGTTGCTCAAGAGTGATCTGTTCCGCTGTCGAGTAGTCAGCCGCGTGTTCTTCACTGCCGTTGTAACTATCCTGGCAACCTTGTCTGTAGCATGTGCTAGCACACCTGCAGATGAGCCGGAGATGGCGCCGAGGGTCGTGCAGCAGGAAGAAGGCGCAGATCTTGACCCCGAGGCCATCGAACCTGAGGTCGCTTTCGAGATCGAGATCGACACCGAGACCGAGAAGGCCGCCAACGACACCGAGATAGACATAGAAGATAGAGCGGATGTTACGCCCCTCAGAGCGACTCCGAGTGAGGCCGTGTCTCCGCTCATTTTGCCAGATGTCCCGGAGATCGAGTCTCTTGAAACCACACCCATACGTCAACCAGAGGCTGCAGTTCCTGAGTTCATTCTCCCTTCTCCAGAGACGCTGGCTGATTCCTCACCGGACCCGGACTCCATGTCGATGTCGGAGCAAGCGGCCCAACCACCTTTGGCGCCAACGACTCCGCCTTCACCTGAACCTCAAGCCCCAAGGGCTGCTGTTCCGCCGGTGGACACATCACCCCCGGCCCGACCCCCAGTCGCCGCGTTACCGACTGAGCCACCCTCGGAAGCGGAACAAGGCACTGCGCCCACGCGTGAACTAGATACCCGTGTTGGTGAAGAAGTGAGCGTCGAGTTGCCCGGATTGGGCTGGATCTATTTAGGCTCGGAGGAACCGGGAGCACCGGAGCTACTGCGGCGTACGCATCACTCCGAGACTACCGAGTTTGTGTTTCGCACCCGCGGCGAAGGCAGTCATCGGCTCCGATTCCAACGACAGGACTTGGCGCTTGGCTCACAGGAGACACAAGACCTTGTTCTGAACGCTCGTCCAATTGATGACTCGGTGCGTTTGAGCCAAGATGTTTTGGGTGAGGATGCGCCTATGGACGGCACCGAGAGCGACACCGCGCTCGATAGCTCTGAGCTTGATATTCCGGGTTCGCCAGAAGCAGACATGTCTCCCGAGCAACTCCATGCTGCCCTTGAACTCTCTTTGCAGGAAGGCCGCGACACGGAGGCGGAGGAGCTGCTCCAAAGGCTGCTGGATTCCGGCTATGTACCGGAGGCGAGTCTGCTACGTGCTGCTGCCGAGAGACGTGCCGAGCGTGGTGAGATTGGTGGTGCTATAGATCTACTGGAGCAGTACCTTGTGGAGTATCCGAGTCGTAGTGGACGTGACCGGGTGCACTATCTCCTCGGTTCACTGTATGAGGCCGACTCTGAGCGCAGAAATATGCGGGCGTCCCAACGGCACTATGGGATTGTGGTGAACGAGTATCCGAGAAGTCGCTATCTTGAGGCATCACAGCGACGCATCAATCACCAGAACCGCCACTTTTTTGAAATTCGTTAGCCACCGTCAAGTTTCGCCGCGCAATTGCTGAAAGAGCGCTCTGTTGACAGTGTGGAACTGTTTACGTTATAAGTACATTTACATTTTAGCGGGGTCCTGACACAATGCTTGAGCGCATTTCCAGTAAGTTTTCCGATGTCGCACGGCGAATGTCGGGTCAACATAAGATTTCCGAAAAGAACGTGCGGGACGCTGTTGAGGAAATCAAGCTTGCGCTGCTCGAGGCCGACGTTAATGTTCGTGTCGTCCGTCGTTTTGTTAACAGCACCATAGAAGAAGCCAGCGGAGAGGTTGTCCTCAAGTCAGTGGCTCCTGGACAGCAGTTTGTCAAGATTGTTCATGACCGCATGGTCGCGCTGCTCGGTGATGAGCGCAGTGACCTGGAGCTTCGCGGACCAGACACGCTTTCGGTCATTTTGTTGCTTGGGCTTCAGGGGTCCGGTAAAACAACGAGCGCCGCCAAACTTGCCGCGCGCCTCAAAAAAGAGGGGCGCAGGCCGCTCCTGGTAGCCGCTGACCTGGTACGACCGGCGGCAATAGATCAATTAGTTCTTCTAGGAGAAAAAGTTGAGGTTGAGGTCTTCCACGAGAAGGAGGCATCCGACCCAGTTAAGTTGGCAAAGGCCGCGCTTGCCTATGCAAAGCGTAGCGCGGTATTTGATACAGTTATTGTTGATACATCTGGACGCATGGAGCTTGACGACGAGCTCATGCGGGAGATCGAGAGAATAAAAAAGTCGGTCGATCCGGTCGAGACGCTGTTAGTTGCAGACTCTATGACCGGACAGAACGCGGTCGAGATTGCAAAGGCTTTTGACGAACGCGTCGGGTTAACCGGCATAGTTCTCACAAAGTTCGACTCAGATGCGCGTGGTGGTGCGGCCCTGAGTCTTAAGTCCGTCACCGGAAAACCCATCAAGTTTATTGGTGTTGGTGAGAAACCGGAGGACTTCGAGCCCTTTCACCCGGACCGTATCGCATCTCGGATTCTGGGAATGGGTGACGTCCTGAGCCTCGTTGAGAAGGCGCAGGAGACCATAGACGAGGCCGAGGCTCTTGAGCTTCAGAAAAAGCTTCAGTCCGCTACGTTCACGTTAGAGGACTACCTGGACCAGTTCGCGCGCCTGCGGAAGATGGGATCGCTGGAGAAACTGGCGGAAATGATTCCTGGACTTGCTGGACAGTTGCAGGGTGAGGAAATCAACGAGAAAGAGATTCGTCGTGAAGAGGCAATTATTCTCTCCATGACCATCAGGGAGCGACAGAATCATCGGATCATTGGTCCGTCACGGCGTAAAAGGGTCGCGAAAGGGAGCGGTACCTCGGTCTTTGAGGTCAACCGTTTGCTGAAGCGCTTTGAGAAAATGCGAGGCATGTTAAAAAAGGCCTCGAAAAATAAACAGTATCAGAATAAGATGCTGTCACAGATGCAAGGACATTAACGGTTTCTACCGATTGAACACCGAGGAGGGTTACAGAAGTGAGCGCAAAAATTCGCCTGAAGAGATTTGGGGCAAAAAAACGCCCGTATTATCGTATCGTAGTTATGGATTCACGCGAGCCACGTGACGGTCGCGCTATTGATGAAGTGGGTTTCTACCATCCTATTGAGGCTGAAGAAAAACAACTTGAGGTCAAGGAAGAAAGAATCCGGGAGTGGCTTGACAAGGGCGCAGAGCCTTCAGACACGGTCCGCAAGCTGCTGAACAAGAAAAATATCTATCTGAAATAGCTTCGGTTCAGCCGGAAAACTACACGACATTCGGTGGCCGTGAAGGCAACCGTTTGAAGGAGACGGACGTGGAGAAAGAACTCGTAGACTACGTGGCACGTGCGCTCGTCGATGACCCGGAAGATGTGGAAGTGAACCTCATAGAGGGTGAGAAATCAACCATTCTAGAGTTGAGAGTTTCACAGAACGATATTGGAAAGGTAATTGGCAAACACGGTCGTATTGCAAAGGCTATGCGTACCATTCTGAGTGCGGCTGCAACCAAAACTGGTAAGAGGGTGGTGCTTGAGATCCTGGATTAAGGCACGATGAAGGACGAACTGGCGGTAGCAATTGTCGGCGCTCGCTTCGGTGTGCGCGGCGAGGTTAAACTACGCAGCCTCTCGGAGGAGATTGAGCACCTCCTTAAACTGGAAACGGTTACTTTGTGCAAAGGCAGTGTGAGAAAGACGCACCGCATAAGCTCGGCGCGCCGCCACTCCAGCGACGTTCTAGTGCGCTTTGAGGGGGTTGAAACCCCTGAAGAAGCGCGGCTGTTAACCGGGTATGAGGTGCGGGTTCCTCGTGAACAAGCAGCGCCGCTTGGTCAGGGGGAGTACTACATTACCGACCTGATTGGACTTCGGGTCATGCTCGGAGGTGAGTCGATCGGTACCGTAAAGTCTCTCTGGAATAGCGGCGCGCACGACATGATTGACGTTGAGAAACTTGACGGATCCATGGTCGTTGTTCCGTTCATTGAGCGCTATATCGGGCGCGTTGACCTTGAAGCGAACAGTATAGAGGTGATAGTCGACTGGATATTGGAATGAAGTTCACGGTATTGAGCCTTTTTCCGGACTTTATTCACAGTTACTTCGCCTGCTCAATAGCGGCACGAGGCGTGAATAAGGGTTTGTTAAGGTACGACGCGGTCGATATTCGGGACTTCGCACACGACGTGCACAGGAGTTGCGACGACGCACCGTACGGTGGCGGAGCCGGAATGGTAATGAAGCCGGATGTGCTTGCCGAGGCACTCCATGCAGTCGCAGCTGTTGGAAAGCGGGTTGTCTATCCAACACCTTCGGGACGGCCCTTATCCTCGGCAGTCATTGCTGAACTTGCCACCGAACGTGAGTTGTTTTTTGTGTGTGGTCGTTATGAAGGTATAGACCAGCGCGTACTGGACCGTTACGTCACCGACGAGATCTCGATTGGTGACTACGTTATTGCATCCGGTGAGTTGGCTGCAATGGTGATAATTGACGGTGTCATGCGGCGCGTTCCCGGAGTTATTTCGGGTGAGTCGTTGCAGCAAGAGAGTTTTGAACAGGGGTTGCTTGAGTATCCCCATTATACTCGTCCAGAAGAATGGGACGGGGAGCGGGTGCCGGAGGTGTTACTCTCGGGGCATCATGCAAAAATAGAGGAATGGCGATTTCGAAAAAGCGTTGAGAAAACGCTTCGCGTACGACCTGAGCTATTAGAGCAGGATCGACTCGAGGCGGCAGGTCTTTCCGCTGAGAACCGCCGGACTGTCATGAAGATACTTGATTCAGGAGGCCGAGATGGACTTGGTAAGGATGATTGAGGCGGAGCAGGAGAAGCCGGAGGTTGAGAACTTCCGCATTGGTGATACGGTAAAAGTGCACTTTAACATCGTGGAAGGCAAGACCGAGCGCGTTCAGGTCTATGAAGGACTTGTGATCGCAAAGAACAACTCCGGTGTACGACGTAGCTTTACAGTACGTAAGATTTCTTACGGTGTGGGTGTTGAAAGGGTATTCCCGTTGGCATCACCTCGTATTCAGAAGGTTGAGGTTGTACGACGTGGTCGTATTCGCCGAGCAAAGCTGTATTACATTCGTGGACGTGTTGGTAAGCGCGCTAAAGTTGCCGAGCTTATCCGCAAGAAGAGCGATATTAAGAAAGCTTCGGAATAGACCTTAGTCGGGACATAAAGCATGGACCCCAGCGGGCGAATCTCGCGAATAGTTGGCGTTCCACGTCTGATCGATCCTCCAACAGGTGCCACACAATCGGTGTCGGTGGAGGTTGTGCGTGTCCTGGGTCCGGGTCGCTTCCTCGTTAGTTACGGCGGTCGCAGTGCGACCGCTTTTTCGTCTTTGGACCTCCAGCCAGGACAAGTTCTTAAGGCCCATCTCTCTCAGGATGCCGACGGCATCTCTATTCGTGTTCCTCTTAATCCAGGTGGTGATTCGCTTGCCTCAATTCTTCGTGAGCTGGCTCTTCCCGATGATGCGTTGTCGCGCCGCGTTGTAGAGGCATTGCTGCGTACGGGTTTGGGTTTGAATCCGGACCGGATCGCCTATCTGCGCAGCTTGTTGAAGGCCTATGGCGAGTCTGGAAGACTCCGAGGTCTAACCCGACTTGCGGCCTTGCTTGAGGATAAGGGGCTGGACCCTGGGCTGAGCGAGGTGCTTTTTGAGCCGGTGTATGGCAGCGCTGGCGACGATGAATCGGGCGCAGATGATGATACTGACCACGGAGGAGGCGAGCAGCCTGACCCCAGAGGGGCCTCAGACGAGCTTACAAGGCCAGTTGACCACGATAGGTTGGTAGAACACATCTCTCAACAGTTGCGTTCGTTGTTGGGGCCTGGCGCAGGTGAGACCGAACAGGCTGTGCAAGGTGAGGTGCCCCAAAAAGAGAGACCAGAGGCCGATCTCCTGCGGCTCTTTAATCAGGTTCCGGGCAGGGTTTCGCACTGGGTCGTGGTACCCTTTCGGTTGCGTAGAGGCGGGAGTGGTCAGCAGGCGAGCGGTGGCCCGATAGAAGACAGCTCCACGAAGGAGCTGAGTGGCAGAATTCGCGTCCGACTTGACTCCAGGCGTGGAACTGGCGCACGCTCTGCCCCGGGCGCGGAGCTCGTAGTTCTTGATGTAGAAGGCAGTAAGGGTCGTTGGTGGTGCGAGATCCGACCGGATCACGCCAATGACAAGTTCGGGGTCGTTCTTCGCACCTCATCTCGGGAGGCTGCTGGTGCTGCTGAAGCTTCACTCGAGGCGTTCCATGCGCGTTTTGTGGCCGCTGGTATCAATATCGACAAGCTTGTTCAAGCATCGGAGTTCGACGGCTTTTCATCCGAGGCCACGGCGGATATAATTCACGATATTGATATGAAGGCGTGAAGATGCGGAAGGCACTGGCGGTAAAATACGATTCACGCTATCCGGCCCCCTTTGTTCTAGCGAAAGGTCATGGAGAATTAGCGGAACGCATTATACGAACAGCCGAACAGCATGGGGTACCGGTTGAGAAACGGGGCTCCTTAGCCGAAACATTATATGAGATAGAGATCGGCGAATTGGTTCCTGAAGAGTTCTACCGTGTCCTGGCGGAACTCCTGGTTTTTGTCGGTTGGATTGACGACGACTTGGGCGACTGAGGAGAAAAAGTGGAAAAGTGGAAAGTTGCAAATCTCAAACCGGGAATGAAGTTCTCGAAGCCGGTCTATTTTGACGGTGATAACCTTTTTGCTCCCGAAAACGTGCCGCTCAAGGAGAAAGACCTTAATCGCTTGAGCAAGTGGGGGGTAGAAGAGGTTGAGTCCGATGGAACGCTGCTCAGCGACGAGGTTCCGGTGGACGACCAAGCTGCGAGCAACTTCTTCGAACAACCTTTTCGTTCGCCTGAACAACAGGAAATTGTTGCTCAGTACTCCGGACTCGTTTCTCGTCTTAAGGAGCTCCATGAACAGATCCGCAGCGGTAGCGGCGTTTCCTCCGAGATCAGTGACAGTATTGTTGACGGCTTGCTGAGTCTGGTGGACAAACGGAGGAACGACATCCTCCAATTTGTGTTATACGGATTGCACGGCGAAGCCGGACTGGTTGAAAACGCCCTTAACTCGGTGGTGCTCTCGAGTCTGGTAGGCAAGAATCTCAACATGCCTAAGCACAAGCTCCTGCACTTATCAACCTCGGCGTTACTCCATGATGTGGGTATGCTTCGTCTATCTAACGAGATCAGCGAGAAGAAGGGTGCGCTTACCAAGGACGAGCTTAAGGTAGTTCGCACTCATCCTATACACTCCTACAAAATCATTACGAGAGAGTTGAAGTACCCTGAAGAGGTAGGACTCGCGGCTTTGCAGCATCAGGAGCGATGGGATGGAAACGGATACCCCCGCGGACTGTCCGGGGGTAGTATCATTGTCCCGGCTCGAGTCATTGCAGTAGTCGACTCATTCGAGGCTATGGTTTCGCGCCGGCCGTATAGAAGCTCCATGATTGGCTATACGGCTATGAGGCACATTCTCAGTGACAACTCGCGTCGCTTTGACCCGGAAATTCTTAAGGTCTTCATACGAACCATGGGAATCTATCCCATCGGCAGCATCGTTTTGCTCAATAATTCCTGTATCGCCAGGGTCATAGAGAACAATAGTGAAGCGCCTCTCAAACCCAAGATTAAGGTGATGATAAATGAGAAGGGACTGGAGTATACTGAAGATGACGGGGAAGTAATTGACCTGTTCTCCAACCGCGAGTTCTTCATTGCCCGTGCGGTAGATCCCAAGGAACGAGCACAGAAGGCAGAGGCATAGACTGGGCGTATGGCGATGGCTGGCGGTGAGTAGCACGGAGGATTGGTGCTGTTGAACACGGTGGACAAGGGACGGCTTGGAGAAGAGTACGCAGCCGAGCATTTGAGAGCCGCCGGTTATATAATTGTGGAAAAGAACTTCAGAACACGTTGGGGTGAAGTCGATATAATTAGCACAAGAGAGAACCTGATCGCGTTTATTGAGGTGAAAACCTGGCGTGGAATTGATCCGACGGAGCTTCACAGGGTTTTCACACAGGCCAAACGGAAGCGTATGACGGTCTGTGCACAGGTGTATATGGATAGGCACAAGGAATACTCGGGGTACATGATACGTTTCGATCTCATGTATCTCCGGCCCGACGGTTCGTTGGTGGGGTTTTACGAAAACGTCTTGACGTAGGTTTGAAATGGTACGAGTTGCACGACAGCCGGATCCGGCACGAATACGACTTCTCAAGCGGCGAATAAACGACGACCGCTATCTCAACGAGGCCATTCGACGCATTGCGCAAGAATTGACCAAGGAACTAGTCGAACGCGACGGGGGAAGGAATGGCATCCGAGAACGAAAATAGCACGGGCCGCGGACGATCACGCAAACGTAGATCACGTGGTGGACGAGGACGCAGCAAGAAGAAGGTAGAAAAGCCAATTTATCCAGACCATTATCGCCTTCCGTCTCTTCCAACATCAGACTCAGATGATCCTTGTCCTCTGTGCGGTGAGCCACTCAAGGAGCTGCATGAGGCAATTACCGACGCTGAGAGTGGCAAGCCCTCTCACTTTGACTGCGTACATGGACGGATTGCTTCCGGGCAGGAACTGAGTGAAGGTGAACAGCTCTGTTATCTCGGTAGCGGGGTATTCGGAGTAGTGGGATACACTCGTCGCGAAGGCAAGAAGGTGATGGAGGTTCGGAAGCGCATTGAGTACGAGCAGAAGGACAGTGCGCTGGAGTGGAGGAGAGATTTCAGCCCGGGGCTCGCAAAAGAGTGGCCAGATGATGAACACGCAGCGCGCATCGAGGACTACGAAGCCGAGCTTCGTGAGGGAGCGCGCGAAAACCCGTTAAGCTATGAACTTGCAGAAGGCTCTGGCGATATAGAGGAAATGCAGAACAGAAAACTCCTTGAAAACGGGGAGTGTGATTGAATTGAGGCCTGACTCTATCCTCACTCAGGAATACCCCGGAGCGTTCGAATGGCCTCGGCTGCCTGACGCCGCGTAGAGAAGCTTTCGGCCGCTTGGGTCATTCTGAGTATCTCACGAAACATCTCTGGTTCCACAGTGTGACCATGGCGGAGATAGAACTGCTCGGTGGTACGGATAAGCTCGCGTGACAGCGCCTCATCACGCAGCATGTTGTTGTTTCTTCTTGCTATCGCAATCAGTTGGGCTTCCAAACTCGGTCCAGGCGCCTTAGCAATCTCGCGAGCGGCCGCAACTGCGAAAGACAGCACCAGGGCATCCTGCTCTTTGCTGAGCAGCTCGACGAGAACGGGTTCAGTCTCCGGACCACCTATAGTCGCGAGCACCTGCACCGCTTCGGCGCGTAAAAGAGTGCGCGCCTGCGAGCTGTCGGCCGGGTTACTTGGATTCCGCCGCTCTGTTCGTATTCCAGTCAGGACCATCTGTTCAATGAAGCTCATTACCTCAACGTCGCTCGCCCTGACCCGGTCCGCCATTATTTGACGCTCGAGCAGCTGTAGCGCGTGCCTTTGATCCTCTATTCCTCCACGCACGGCGAGTCGCCGCATATGGAGAAGATCGTGGCTACGACCCGGCCAGGGCTCGGCTGGACGATCCTGGGGGCGTACCCAGTCCGGAGCGTTGGAAGAACGGGTGTCTGTGGAGTCTTCAGATGCTTGGAGTTCAGGCTGGTCGGGCGGCGCCTGCGAGGCTGCGCCCTGAGGAAAAAAGAGTGACGGCAGCAGGATTGAGCAAATCAGCACAAGAGTGGTGGATAGAGGTGTAGGAATGGTGGGCCGCTTCATTGTTATACAGTATAGCAGCACCTGGCCGAGGAAGTCAGAGGCGGTGTCATGAGATTGACCTTTGACCTCTTGGTCGGTATGATTCGCGCATGTTACGAGTATTGTTCCCGGGTACTTTTGATCCACCGACCAACGGACATCTAAACATTATTCAACGCTGTGCAGCAATTTATGATGAGATTGAAGTGGTTATTGCAATGAACCGTGGCAAGGACGCTACCTTTAGCCCTGAGGAAAGACTCGCATTGATGGAGGAAATGGTTTCCGCCTTCCCCAATGTGCGCGTGCATGTTTGGGACAGGCTCATTGTGGAGTTCGCCGAGAAGATAGGCGCTCGGCTCATGGTTCGAGGAGTGCGTGCGCTCTCAGACTTTGAGTATGAGTTTGAGCTTTCGCTTATCAACAGAGGACTCGACTCGCGAATCGAAACTGTTCTTTTACCCACCGACCCAAAGTATTTCGTGCTGAGGTCCTCTGCAATTAAAGAGTTAGCTCGGCTTGATGGCGATATTTCGAGTATGGTGCCTCCGAACGTTGCACGAGCTTTACGCCAGAAGCTTAGTGAGCGTTCGTGATCCGCCGACTTGACAATAGTAAAACGTATAGACTATCTTGTTGCCTACATTACTTGTAAGATAGAAAGGAATATTAAATGGCTGTACCAAAACATAAGGCATCGAAAGCGCGCACCCGGCGCCGACGTGTATTAAACGCGAAGCTCACACTTCCGCATCTCGTCGGATGTTCCAATTGTGGCGCTCTGAAACTGCCTCATCGGGTGTGCCCGAAATGTGGTTTTTATCGTGGAAAAGAAATTATTTCTTCTGAAGATTTGAATTAATACCTAGGAGGCAGTTATCATGGATGAGCTTTTTGAGAAGATGAAGAAACTGGTTGCAGATAAACTTGAGGTTGATGAAAGCAAGGTCACGCTTGATTCTTCTTTCCGTCAGGATCTCGGGGCCGACAGTCTTGATACATACGAACTCGTGTATGCTATTGAAGAAGAAATGGGCATCTCAATCCCAGATGAGAAAGCGAACGAGTTCGAGACAGTCAAAGACGCACTCGAGTTCATTCGTTCTCAACAACAGTAATACAATTTGGGCTGCAAGGGTGGTTTCGGTCAGTGAACGGAAACTGCCCTTGTGCTTTCCTCGTCTTTCAACGTGTTTTGCGACTAGGTAATACTGTGCTCCTACCTAAGAAGTCAAGTGAGTACCGCACCCCCGCGGTTTCCAGTCAGCGCCGCAAAGAGCTTCAATTTTTTGAACGTAAAAGCGGTATAAAATTTCGCGACCTAGATTTATTGAATCTCGCCTTCGCACATCGCTCCTTTGCGAATGAATCCAGTCAGGATGTCGACAACAATGAAAGGCTGGAGTTTCTTGGTGATTCCGTTCTCGGTCTTGTGGTTGCTGAATATCTTTTCGAAAACCTGACAGATCGTGCAGAGGGAGATCTCGCCAAGATCAAATCATTTGTGGTGTCCGAGGACAGTTTGGCCGAGATTGCCCGCAGAATTGAGGTTGATAGCTATATTCTCATCGGTAAAGGTGAGGAATACTCCGGAGGACGGAACAAAAAAGCACTTTTAGCTGACTGCATGGAAGCGATCATTGGCGCCTTCTTTGTTGATTCTGGCTTTAGGCCAGCGCGAAAGTTCGTGTTGCGACATATAGTACCGGAGATCACCAAGGTACTTGAAGATCGGCACCGTAAGGACTACAAGACACTCCTGCAGGAACATGTACAGAAGACCTACAAGACCTACCCAAGATACAATCTGGTAAAAAAGACCGGTCCAGACCACGATAAAACATTCTGGATTGAAGTTGTGGTAAACGAACAGAGCTATGGCCCTGGCAAGGGTGCAAATAAGAAGGAAGCTGAGCAGAACGCTGCTGCGTTGGCGTTTGAGACGATACATCGAAACCTGAAGGCGAGCAAGCCAGCAAAGCAGTCAAAAGCACCCAAGAACGAGAAGGCACCCAAGCCCGCAAAGGCGCCTAAGCCAGCCAAAGTGGAGAAAAGAGATTGGGGCTCAAGGAGTTCCGAGTCGAGTCCCTTTAGAAAGAAACCTTAGTTAGGCTCTTCGCTTCTTCGCACCAGTGGCTGAAATCTGGTCTCGTACAGTCGACGTGCGATCTGTAGGAGACGCGGCTTTGTATTGAGGTCTGGGTCATCAAGCACGGTCTCAAGCAGTTCCTCTAGAACCTTTCCCATCTCCGGTCCCTTCTTAACACCAATGGCAGCGAGGTCGTTACCGCCAATTGCAAGATCTCGAATAGTGAAAGCACCGGCAGACTGGTTCTCATACTCGACACGCTGGAGAAGCTCGTTGAGAAGGGGAGAGGGTTTCGTCGGCCCATGCTTTCCACAGCTATCTGCGTGGCGGAGTTGCACGAGGTCACCAACGCTATCTCTTCCTACGCGGGCAATGAATCTGCGTACCGCGGCGGAGCTCCAGGAGGGCTCGTAGAAGAACATATGGTGGAGCACCAGGTGTTCCACCGCGCGAATGACACGGGTAGGGAAACAGAGACGTTTCAGCAGTTCTGACGCTATACGTGCCGACTCTTTTTCGTGACCTATGAATCTCAGACTACCGTCCGTGTCACGAGTCTCGGTGTTAGGCTTTCCAATATCATGCAGCAAGGCTGCGAGACGTAACTCTAGTCGATTATCCGGAGTTGCGTCCATGCTTCGAATGAGATGCTCGTAGAGTGGCAGTTCAGGGGCGTCATCGCCGGTGTTGGCGCTTATGCAGGGCAAGAATTCCGGAAGTATGTGCGCAAGAATCCCATGGTCGCGGAAGAGGCGGAAGGCCCGTGATGGTTGTGGCGAAGCGAGCATCTTCTCAAGTTCAATGCGCACTCGTTCAACGGATACAGCTGAAAGCTTTGGAGCAGCTGGAGCCAAGGCGGCGAGAGTGTCTGGAGCTAAAGCGAAGTCTAGCTGAACGGAAAATCGGACGGCGCGCAGAATTCGCAAGGCATCTTCACCGAGACGCGTTGCAGCATCTCCAACGGCACGAACTTGGCCCTCATTGATGTCGTGTCGCCCGCCGTACGGATCAATGAGTACCTGTCGTTTCATATCAATTGCCATAGCGTTCATTGTGAAGTCACGTCGAGACAGATCCTCAACTATACTTGTGCCGAACGTTACCGAGTCCGGTCGGCGACCGTCGCTATAGGTGCCTTCGCTCCGGAAGGTGGTGACCTCCAGGGACAAGCCTCGATACAGCACCGTAACGGTGCCGTGGGCTATTCCGGTAGGGATGACGCGCCGAAACAACGGAGTAATCTGGTGTGGGTGTGCGTCGGTGGCAAGGTCAAAGTCCGAGGGGGCGCGCTTCATGACAAGACTACGTACGGCGCCACCTACGAGATAGACCTGGTAGCCCGCTTGAATGAAGACCTGCGCAGCCTCCTCAAGACGCTGAGGAAGGCGGGTGCCTCGGTAAGGGATGAGCTCAGGATCAGGTATCATAGGTGCATTATGGCCTAACAAGAAGTGATGCGGGAAGGGGAGTCGAGACGAAGGGGCGTTGAGAGAGTGTTAAAAAAAAGGATTGTCCACGTGAATGGACAACCCCTTCTCCAACGATGTCGGCTGAACCGACGATTGGTTGCGCTTACTGCAGCAACTGGAGCACCATTTGGGGCTGCTGGTTGGCTTGGGCAAGCATTGCGTTCGATGTCTGATTGAGAATCTGGTTTCGCACAAAGCTAACCATTTCCTCGGCCATGTCGGTATCACGTATACGTGACTCGGCAGCTTGCAGGTTTTCGGCGCCAACCGAGAGTCCCTGACGCGCATAGTCGAGCCGGTTCTGGTAGGCTCCCAGATCTGCACGTTGCTTACTCACCGTTTTCAACGCTTCGTCCAACACGCCAATTGCCGCGTTAGCACGGTCGGGAGTGGAGAGCGAGATAAAGGTGGCGGTGTGCGGAAGACCGTCGGTGCTCTGAATACCCAGTGCCTGGGCAGTCATTGTACCGATGAAAACCTGTTCGCGCTGGTCCATGTTGGCACCAATGTGGAACCACATGCTTGCGGTGACCACGTTCGTGCCGGTTTCGGCGGCGAATCGTCCAGTAAGAAGGTTCATACCGTTGAACTGCGCGTGTGACGCAATGCGGTTAACCTCACTTACGAGCTGTGACACCTCAACCTGGATCTGCATTCGGTCTTCGTCGGTATAGATACCGTTGGAGGCCTGTACCGAAAGCTCACGAACGCGTTGCAGAATGTCCTGAGTCTGCTGCAGGTACCCTTCTGTGGTCTGAATCAACGAAATGCCGTC
>SLAA01000121.1 GCA_007127105.1 Spirochaetales bacterium
CGCTCCTTCTATTCCTTGGCCAGCTTCTACGACATCGCCCATGAACAACCACAGTTGTACTGGAATGCCTCCTATGATTTCGGTCCGGTTGCGGTGGTGTACGACCTTGAACACGAGTACAGAGAACGTAGTGAGGACATCTACATACAGGAGATGCGAAATAGCCTCACGTTGCAGACACCCTGGATAGGAACTCGGGCGGTGGGGCCCGCGCGCAGCTTGGTAACTCGTGCAGGTGTCTCACATCTTATGGAGCGCGCCGCTGTGGGAAGCTTTGGCTTTCAAGACAGCTTTCCGGACTGGATGTATCGCACCGGACTGCTCGCAGGCTTCTCTTACGGCAGCGCCCATTCCGCCCCGCTTATTTCCCTATACGGCGGTCGGGCCCTTGCTGTGTCCGGGTCGGTTCTTGTGGAACCCAAGGAGCTGGGGGGTAGCACCGACCGAGTGCGTACGCGTGCTCGCGTTATGGGTCGCAGCTCGGCCCTGCCATCACGGGCAACTGTTCAGCTTACCGCCAATGCGGTAGCCTCAAGTCGTGACGGCGTGGACGGGTTGTTGACCCCGCGACTCTCGGACTCCTGGGAGGATCAGGACGGGGACACCAAGTTCATTATTGGGTTGGACTACCGCATTCCGTGGGGACTGTTTGATGCCTCTGTGCCACCCTTGGCGGTGACCGCCTTTGGCTCTGGAGTTTTTGTGGAGTTCGCCGCCTGGAGCGAGTTTGGCGAGACCCCTCGACTGGACGACTACTTCTATCCTGGCCTGGAACTGTCCGGTGAGTTTCGTTTCTCCATGCTGCCCTGGACCGGAGGCCTTCAGTTTGGGCCGCGGGTCAGGGGTGATCTCTCGGAGTTTCCTTCCTACGAAGATTACCGTCTTAGGTTCTTTCTTGGGGCGGCCGGTTTTAGTGTTGATTGAGCATAGGTGACTACAGGACAGGGAAGCTTCATACCAGAGGAGAGCATCTACATGACATTTGAGGAGTATAGAGCACAGGACGCTTGTGGACTTGCGGAGCTGGTCAGAGCTGGCGAGATCAAGGCCGCCGAGCTTCTGGAAGTAGCAACTGCGCGCTGTGAAGAGGTCAATCCTCAGCTGGGCGCGGTGGTCTACAAGCGTTATGAGCAGGCCCATGCCGAGGCCCGAGAGCAAGCCGACACCCTGGCCCGTGAAGAGGCATCCACGCGTGGGGGAACACCTGCCTCGCTCCGGGGCCTTCCACTGCTGGTGAAGGACCTGGCACTCCATGTATCCGGCGCCCCCATGAGTTGTGGTTCACGGAGTTATACAGGCTTTGTGTCGTCCTACGACTCCACCGCAGTGGAACGCATACGAGCAGCCGGTTTGTTGATCCTCGGCAAGACCAATGTACCGGAGTTTGGTCTTACCCCCTACACTGAACCCAGAGCGCTCGGCCCAGCTCGCAACCCTTGGAATACCGAGCATACTCCCGGAGGCTCAAGCGGTGGCTCGGGGGCGGCCGTCGCGGCCGGGATCGTGCCGCTTGCCACCGCCAGCGATGGTGGTGGTTCTATTCGCATTCCGGCATCGTGCTGTGGCCTCTTTGGTCTTAAGCCCAGCCGCGGCCGGGTGCCGCTGGCGACCGAAGGCTGGGGTGGAGGGGTGGTCGAGGGCTGCCTCTCACGTTCGGTGCGCGATACTGCCGTCTACCTGGATATTGTGGCGGGTCCAGCAGCAGGAGATTTCTTCCCCACCTCCAAGGCCCTGTTCACCGGCGCCCTGGAACAAGCCCCACCGCAAAGCCTCCGTATAGGTTTCAGTACAGCACACCCATTGGCTGAGTTCGGCGCCGAGGTGCATGCCGACTGTCAAGCGGCGGTTCTGGACGCTATGAAGCTAGCAACTGAGCTCGGCCACACCGTTGAAGAGATTGCGCTTCCCTGGACCTCGACCTTGTACGAACATGATTTTCTACCTGTCGTTGTCAGCTCCACCGCGGTAGAAGCAGCCGAGGCCGAGCGGCTACAGGGACGTCGTTTGCGCTCGGATGAGCTGGAACCCAATACTCGCCTGATGGTAGAAATGGGGAAAGCGCTCCGGGCCAATGTGTACGCCTCCGCCCTCCAACGTTGGAACGCGACCGCACGCGCCTTTGGCGCGCTCCACCAGACCTATGATCTTATCTGCCTGCCAACCCTGGCTGAGCCACCTGCTGCCATCGGGCGCTTTGACTCACCAGCTGTGGAAGAGATGGTAATTCGAACCGCAACCACGCTCGGCCTCACCGGCGTGCTTATGCGTTTTGGACTCATTAAGGAAATGGCGCGGCGAATTTTCCGGTACATGCCCTTTACGCCGCCAGCGAACATGACCGGAGCGCCTGCCGCCTCTCTTCCGCTTGGAGTCTCAGCGAGTGGCTTGCCTATTGGCGTTCAGTTTATGGCACCCATGGGTGCTGACCAGCTGCTCCTGTCCTTTGCCGCGCAGGTTGAGCAGGCTCAGCCGTGGTTCGAGAGAGTTCCAGGATAGGTGGTGTGGTGAAGGGCAGTGCGGTGTCCTGCACCGGGCAGTGCGGCGCACTGCACTGGGCAGAGCACCACCGTTCATTCCTTGCGCCCGGCGCTGTATCTTCCCGGCGCTATATCTGCCAGTCGCTCATTTTGCCGAGCTCGTCGCGAGGGATTTCGGTACCAAAGGTATAGAACGCAGGGAGGGCTGCCGCTTCAAGCTGTGCACTGAGCAGTTCACGGAGTTGGTGCTCTATCTGTGAGGTGTGATCATTATTGACCTCTGAGGTGCTATCACCTTTCCCGCCGGAGGCTGAGTCTGGCGGGCCGGTGCTCGCCAAGGCCCCCTTGGCGGTGCGGGGCACCACAAACGCTTTCAGGCGCACGCCGTCTTTCGTCACGCAGGGACGCACGGCCGCCGCAGCTACCATAGGATGCCGTTTCACGAGCTCACACACCTTGTCGGGGTACACATTTACTCCGCCCACCTGCACCGCACCGTCTCGCCGCCGAAGTGGTCGAAAGTCGCGACTCCCGCACCACTCTACATCATCTGGAAGGTTTATGATCCGCTCAGCATAAGGATTTCGTCCCTGCTCCAATGGGCGCTGCTCGCGCCGGATCAGCGCCGTGGGCTCTGTGGCACTGGCACGTTCAAGGTAGGGCAGCAGTGAGTACGGCTTGCCATTCTCACGGCGAATGCCTACTCCGGCAGTTTCTGAGGAGCCGTAGATCTCTATCAGCTCTGCTCCTCTGGAGCGAATGGCTGCGGCAAGTTCGGGCGGACACGGCGCGGTGGAGCACACTATAGTAACCCCCTCTCCCGGCAGCGATCCAAAGTGCAACATCCGCTCGAGTGCAAAAGGAAAACTGACGAGCAGGTCCCTATCGTCGTAGCTCCGCGTTACTGCAGCAGGTCCGCGCGCTTCTATGACCGGAATGTCCAGTCGTGAGGGAAGCAGTGCAGTAAACAGAAATCCGTAAATGTGGTGCGAGGGTACGGTAGCGATAACCTGAGCTGGCTGGCCCAGAGTTGAAGCAAAGTACTCTACCTCTTGCATAAGGTCCGTCAGTCGGTGTTCATGAAGGGTCTTTCCGCCGGTGCTCCCTGAGCTTCTGAAGCTGACACGGTGGCCAGATTGGTTGAGACTGCGCTGAAGGATATCGACCCAGTCCTGAGGCCGAGGTCGTGCAAGGAGAAGATCCTCCAACCCGGTTTCGTGAACGTGAAACATAATGGATACCGCGGCTGCAGCGGTGTAGAGTTCAAAGGAGTCCAGACTCTCGTCGTGGGGTGTCAGTATGGACTGCGCCTGCCCTTTACGTTTCCCGCGGCGGAGCTCGTTGAGCTCCGCCACGACCAGATCTTGCAGTACGCGTTCAAGAATGTCTTGCCTCAGGATCATTGGCGGTGTCTAGAGTCTTTTTACAAATATGTAATAGGAGTTGCCGGAGAGAGCCTTTTTCATATGCACCTTAACCTTTGTTGGCTGCATATTGTAGTCAAAAACGTACTCAAACATTGTGTTGAGGTTGTCCGCTTCTATTCCTGCCTTGAACTTACCGTAAAACTCCGGGCGGTTGGTACAGGGCGCAACTTCTTTGAAGAAGTTCTTGCCAATGACGTCTTCAGGCTTCCGACCGGTAATGGCGCCTTCGGTGCTGTTGTAAGACAGGATTTTCCCGTCCTTATCCAACTCAATGGCACCAAAGGCCAGGCTGTCTACATCCTTGCTTGAAAGTTTGGAAAGGGTGTTCTCAATGTCATCTGCTCCAAACTTTACTACTTCCAGGCTCATAAATGAATACTCCTTGCATGCTGTGCGATAATTTCTATGCTCTTCATTCAACATAGCCAAGGCAGAGAAGTCGCGGCAAGCAAAATCCGTTATATTCAGCAAATGAAGCCACACACGCATAACATCAACACCGTTACAAGCACCGTCGTGATAAACGGCTACGACCTAAGCCTGAATCTTCTAGACAAGCTTTCCAGAGGCAAAGAGAACTTGAGACCGGTACTGTCCGAGTCTGCTCTCCAGGCCGTGGCCGCCTCGCGAAGCATGCTTGAGCGGCTACTGGACGAGGGCGCCGAGATCTACGGTGTGACCAGTGGGTTTGGTGAAAACTGCGAGACGACGGTCGCACCTCAGGCCGCGGTTGAGTTGCAGCATAAGCTGGTGATTTATCACGGAGTGGGCTGCGGCGCGCCGCTATCGCTTGAGGAGACACGTGCGGTGCTAATCACGCGGCTCAACACCCTCGCTCGAGGGTACTCAGGCGTGCGTCCCACACTTCTCAAGCACATGCTTAGCCTGCTTGAACTCGACGTCCTCCCGGTGATTCCGGAAATTGGGTCGGTTGGAGCCTCCGGCGATCTTACCCCCTTGTCGTATCTTGCCGCGCTGATTGGCGGGGATCGTGAGGCGTGGTGGCAGGGCAGCCGGGTGCCTGCGCTGGAAGCCCTCTCGGAGGCCGGCATAGAGCCGCTTGAGCTCCGGGAGAAGGAAGGTCTTGCCATTATGAACGGGACAGCGGTGATGACAGGAATAGCTGCACTTGCCGTTCAGAGTCTGGGTCGATGTCTTGGTCTTGCCGAACGCCTGGCCGCGGGAGCTGTAGAGGTCAGCGGTGGCGACCGACGAGCATTTGATCCCGATGCCCACAGCCTCAAGCCGCATCCGGGGCAGCAGAGTTCGGCTGCCCGTATGTACCGCTATCTGGCCGTCACGGACGGCTCAGCCGATTCGCCCATAGCAGGGAGAGGTGGCGTCGGAGAGCCGTCGGCGCCAGGGCACCGTGTACAGGATGTATACTCGCTGCGCTGCGCACCACAGCTTATCGGTGCCGCAGTCGACACCCTGGTGGAAACGGCAAGGGTGATAACCGTTGAGTTGAACTCGAGCAACGACAACCCACTCTTTGATCCGGTGAGGAACAAAGTCTACAACACCGGGCATTTTCAAGGCAGTCATGTTGCACTTGCATCGGACGCACTCCGCAATGCCGCTGCCGTGGTGGCTGACCTTCTGGACAAACAGTGCCTGCTGCTGCTCGACGGCGCTCGTAGCGGGCTGCCACCAAATCTTGCCGCACTTCAGGCGGATGGAGGTGTGGATGGAG
>SLAA01000034.1 GCA_007127105.1 Spirochaetales bacterium
CCATTGCGTTTTTGATCGTAGACTCCTGGTCGGCAACCGTCTTGCTGAGGCTGTACATCTGCTCAAAGCGTTGCTGGGTCTCGGACAGCGCAGTCGAGATGCTGTCAATTGAGGCCTTTAAAGACCCCAGGGCCTGGGCAATAGTGCTTCCTTGAGACCCGGCCTCCTCGGCAAGCTTGCGAATCTCGTCCGATACAACCGCAAACCCCTTACCAAACTCCCCAGCATGCGCTGCCTCTATTGCTGCGTTCATTGCCAGCAGATTGGTCTGCGACGCAATTTTCTGAATCATGTCACCAGCCTCAACCAAGCCCTCGGAGTCAACCGCAATACCGCGGGCAAGTTCCGCTACCTCTTCCATGGAGCTTCGCCCGGTTTCCGAGGCCTGTTGGAGTTCTTTCATTGAGTCGGCGTTGTGATTCAGGCTGTTGGTTACCGACTGAATGGTCGCAACCATTTCCTCAATTGAAGAAGATGACTCGGTAACTCCGGCCGCCTGCTCCTCAATGCTCTCATCCAGTGTTTGTATTGTGCGGACGAACTCCTCAAGCGTTGCCTGGGCCTCATCAACACTTGCCGACTGATTGACAATGCGTTCCTTGATGCTCTCAATATTCGCGGTAATCTCGTTTATTGCAGAGGCGGTCTCTGCCGTGTTGCTGGAAAGGTCCCCGCCAGAGTCTTGCAACCGACTCGCCTCTTTCTTGACGGCCCCCACCATCACCGCAAGATTCTGCAAGGTCAGGTTGACATAGTGAGCCAGGTTGTCTATCTCGTCCTCACCTTGAACATTAAGTCTTTGCGTAAGGTCGCCGTCACCCTCGGAGATATCCCGGAGCCGGTCCACCGTGTCGGTCACACGACGCACAATGCGGCGAACAATGAGAAGCAGCAGAATGGCCACAAACGCTGCCACAATAACGGAAACCAGGGCAACGGTATTGCGCAAAGCAAACATTGGCGAAAAGTAGTCGTTGTGTTCCAGTCTTCCAGTGACGATCCACCCGGTTAGAGGAATCTCCTGGAATGCAGCCACCACGCGCTCACCTTCCCAGATGTACTCAAGGAAGCCGCTTCGTTCGGACATCATGGTTTGGCCAAAGTCGTACTGCGTAACATCAAGTTCAAGAATAAAGTCACGGTTAGGGTGTGCAATAATGAGGCCCCGATGGTCAAACATATAGATATAGCCTTCACTGCCAACCCTGATAGGATCTATAAACACCTCTGAGAACCGGGCAAGCTCAACCGCTCCATACATTACCCCAATCACCTCGCCGGAGGCCCCTTCTATGGGCACCGAAACAACAAGCACCGGTTCACCGCTGACCGCACTAATGAGGACATCTGAAATTGCATCATTGCCGCGCATGGACTCCTGAAAGTAGTCTCGCTGTGACAGGTTGAGTCGGTTGACCTGTATGATATCGGAATGTGCCCGCGCCAGGCCGGTCGTATCCAGGACGCCCAGGTAAGCAAAAACCCCGTAGCGCTCCAGCACCCCTGCCAGCACATCGTTGGCGGCGCGAATGGTCTCAAAGTCCGCATCTGGAGCGAGGGCGGCTTGCACGCGGTGGTTGTCACCGGCAATTCCCACATCCCCAAGGCGGTCGCGAACCCATCCCTGGGCTTGAGCCGCTACAGAGCCTACCAACTGCTCCTGAGCTTGCCGGTAAGAGTTTTCCAACGCTGCCGCTGCCTGTTCGTATGAGTACCAGGCCACAACCGCCAACCCTGCAAGAATTGCGACCATTGTCGGAAGAAGAATTTTGTCCCTGAGTTTGAGTTTCATGCGGATCACCTTTTTGTTTGCCTTTTGTCTGCGTACGCTTGCCCCACAAGTGTAGCAAGAAGTTTAGGTTCGGGCTACAAAAAAGGATAGGGTAAAAAGTACCGAGGAAACGGTGACAACAACCGCCCCGAAAACGAATAGTCCCGTCAATCCGGAGATTTCGGCAACCGGGCCTGCCAACAGCACCAAGCCGAGCCCAAATGCTTCGTACACAAAAGAGACCGCTGACGAGATCGTAGCCCTGCCAGCCGACTCAACGCGGTGTTGCACCCAACCCTGGAAAATCACCTCGGCAGCCGCCATCATAATGAAAAACCCAAAGTAAAAGACCAGGAGCACTCGACTGCCGCTGAGCACCCCAACACCCAGCAGAACCCCTGCTGCTGTCATCCACCCTGCCAGGCGCACTGGTGACTGCAAGCCAAGAATCCGCTCCAAGCTGTGGGCAAGGCCCGCACCTAACCCTTCCAGGATGAAGCGCCCTGCACCCCAGACACCTACCAAGGCCACCGGCACTCCGTAGTGCCTCGCAAACAGGAAGTCATACTCATCTAAAACACCGTAGACGACAATTGACAGGCTTCCGAACAGAACGAGGGGTAACATACCCTTAACGGCCCCGGCCGCCCGTACCGACTCCAGAATGGCATGTAGCTGCACCTGGAGCCTGGGCTTATGCAGAACAGCCCCCGAGGCAGGCAGCGGCTCGGCTAAAAGCGCAGCACAGGCTGCGGCCACTACCATGGAAATAGCTGAGACCGCCATCACTGCTGCCGGGTTGCGGCTGAAGACCCACCCGCCCAGCAGTACCGACAATACAACTCCGAGACGTCCAAAAAACACTCCCTTACCTGAGATCTCCACGAACCTGGACTCGTCGCCCGAGTCCTTCAAGGTGTCAAAGAGCAGTGCCTCGGTTGTACCGGTACAAATAGCCTCCTGAAGCCCCCAAAGAATAAAGCCCAGTGCAAATCCAGTGAAGTCCGGACGCACAAGCCACATAAGAAACCCCGCTCCTTTTAGCAGCATTCCCATGACCAGTGACCATTTTCTACTCCAGAGATCCGCAATTATCCCGGAGGGCACCTCCATGAAAAGAACTGCCACGCCCCAAATTGCCAGGAGCCAGGACAACTGAAGGTAACTGAGGCCCACCTGCTGGAAATAGATCAGGTAAACTGGATACACCAGTGCAAAATCCTGGAAGAAGTGAAAAAGGAGGTAGGTAACCAAGGTGCGCCGGTGCATGCCTTGTAAGCTATTCCAAGCCCGCCAACTAGGCAAGGTTGGGACTTGCTATAAGCGTCTTCGAGGCCGAGAATATGGTATGCAAAGCTCGGATCCACCCCATGCCCGCACATCCAGTACGATTTCGGTTCGCCATGCAACCCCGGAAGACGCCGCCGCAATTGCGGCCATGTACAACTACTACGTTACCAACACCGTTGTGACCTTTGAGCAGGAAGCTGTCTCAGCGGCCGAGGTCGCGAACCGCATATCCGGAGTGAACCAGGCTGGCCTCCCCTGGTTGGTCGCAGAGCTATCAGCCGAGTCGTCCGGGAGGTCCGAGACGTCCGAAAGGTCCGGACAGGCGCCCGAGCTTGTCGGATATGCCTACGCAACCGGGTGGAAGAGCCGCCCGGCGTATCGCTACACGACCGAGGTATCGGTCTACGTTGCGCCCAGTCGTGAGGGCTTAGGTGTGGGCTCGGCGCTGTACGGGCATCTGCTGCCGGAAATCGCCGGCCTGGGTATACATGTGGCGCTCGGCGGAATAACCCTTCCAAACGCCGGGAGTGTAGCCCTGCATGAGAAGTTCGGCTTCCACAAAGTTGCGCACCTTGAGGAGGTCGGGTTCAAGTTTGGTCGCTGGATTGATGTCGGTTACTGGCAACGCACCCTGTAGTGTAGGCCTGTTCGGGTGCCGGGGCCAGCTTAGCCCGGGACCCAAACCGAGACAGAGCCTGAGAGACAGCGGAAGGTACCCCAGCCCTCGGCGTCCGTAGTTACCGGCTCCGAAATGTGCTCGGTTACGTCAATGTAGCGGGCAACAGCCGCGCCGGTCTGCATGGTCTTGCTCTCATACGCCGGGCCAGTCACTGCGGTGGAGTCGCCCGTTCCGGCAGCGCCGCCGGTGCTCAACACAACAGCCAAGCCCCCGGGGTGCTCGTGAGTCCCAAGGCGCGTCCAGCCGATGCAGCCGGGAGCATCGAAATAGTCATACTGTTCACCAAACGCAAAGACACGCCGAACGTAGAGAAACTTGTCTATCATCCACTTGTGACACTCCATCCAGATCTCATGCGCTTTTCCGTCGCTACCGGTGTCGGTATAGTGTGCGCCGTAGTAGTCGGCGGCAAAAATGCAGGGGTAGCCGTCACGCCGGAGCAGAATGAGCGCGTAGGCAAGCGGCTTGAACCAGGCTTCTACCACCGACTCGAGCGACTGCAGGGGTTGCGAGTCGTGATTACTCACGAGGGTGACCGCCAACTGCGGGTTCTGCTGCACCAATGTTTGTTCAAAAATTGAACGAATGTCGTACTCCGCCCCGAGCCTGCTCGCCTTGGCAAAGTTGAAGTGCAACGCGACATCAAACAACATGAGGTTCCCGTCGGTAGCTTCAAGGAAGTTCTGCAAGGCCTCAACATCGCCGGACCAGTACTCACCGACAGCAAAGAGCTTGCGCCCGGTATATGCCCGTACATGTTTTAGCCAGTCTACAAAGAAGCCCGAACTCACATGCTTGACCGCATCAAAGCGAAAGCCGTCCACACCGGTGGTGTCCATAAGCCATTCACCCCAGTAGAACAGCTCGGTGCGCACGTCCGGGTCGTTAATGTCCAGATTACAACCCATGAGAAAGTCAAAGTTACCCTTCTCCAGGTCAACGTTGTCACCAAAGGTTTTGCCCTTGAACAGGTAGACCGCCTTTGTTCTGTCGTCCAGAGCATTGTAGTCGGCCGCATTAAAATGCCACCAGTGCCAGTGCAGTTCCGAGTACGCACGGGCGCGACCGGGAAAGTTAAAGTGCGTCCAGGCCTTTATTCGTTGCGGTTTGCCTATAGCTTTGTTGCGATTCTCAGGGTCATAGGGGGTAGCTTCAAACTCTTCCTGCTTGTCACCGCCAAGTTTATGACTCAAGACGATATCGGCATAGACCTGCAGGCCAGCCGCTTGTGCGTCCTTTATAGCCGTGAGGTACTCATCGCGAGTACCGTACTTCGTGCGCACCGACCCCTTCTGGTCAAACTCGCCAAGGTCAAAGAGGTCATACACAGCATAGCCAACATCACTGCCGCCGCTGGCCCCTTTGTAGGCAGGCGGCAACCAGACCGCGGTGATTCCCGCTGCGGCAAGGTCGCCTGCTTGTCCGGTCAACTGCCGCCACAGCGTACCGTCTGCGGGAGTGTACCAGTGGAAGAACTGCATCATTGCACCGTTATGCTCAGACACCTGTAGCTCCTTGGTTCTGCATGCAGTCTTGATCTATGTGGGCCGTTTAGATCCCGAGAATTTGCCGCCTGACCTCGGCGCGAAAGTCTTCCAACATCTCGGTAATTTCCATGTCAGGCTCCAGGTCCGTGACGTCCTGGGCCGGAATGAGGGAAGCCTTGAACTCCGGGCGGTCACCGGAGAGGATCACCTCAACTCGGCCAAGGTACTTGCCATACTCATTCGCCTGCACAAACAGGGTGTCGTTATGGTACTGGCCTTCCGGCAGCAAGGTGTGACTGTGTCCGTCAACAAACAGGTGAATCCCGTCAACCGCATCCACAACA
>SLAA01000130.1 GCA_007127105.1 Spirochaetales bacterium
CAAACTCTCCATGATATAATTGCCCCCGAAGGGGCACATCATTAATATTAATCCTCAATTGACAGAAAACCCTTACACTTGCGTTTGCAGGTTCCTTCCCTTCCCTCTATATGTTCAAAGACCAAAACTTCCGAAGAAGTCAGACAATAGCTTCGCAGACAACATCGGCGCCGTGATTTCAGTGTGCATCGCGACGCCGTCTGTCGTAGGTGCTTTGCTGTTGCGGAATCAGAACATACCTGAATCCCATAACTTCGTCAATAGCGTTTAAAAAAAACTTCAGAACTATTCGAAACCTTGGCACAGAATCACAACCCACTGCTCAGCCCTTCATGCGCAAGGCCGCCTCTTTGGCGCGTATCCGTTCCTCCAGTTCATCTATCTCCCGGAGGAGGTCTTGGACATCGGACTCATCAAGGCGCACCCCTGCAACTGCTCCACCCTCTCGTCGACGCTCATAGACTTTTGTGCCGAGTTTGGCAAAAAGCTTCTCTGCCTGGCTTTCGAGATGCGAGATCTCAAAGCGCAGCATACCCTTCTCTCCGAGCTCACCCATGCGCTTTCCGGCCTCTGACAACGCCTCTCGAGAGCCACTAAGCCCGCGCTCAAACACCTGCTTCATTCGATCTTGGAACTCCATTACTTCCTCCCTTCTAAGAGAATCGTTACGTAGGTCGAGTTTTAGGCGAAAATTCGTAGCCTTAGTTGCCTGCTCTTCGTTGACGCTCACCACGACTCATACTAAACTTAGCAGCATCTGTCCCAAAAAGGAAGGTTTAGCATGCAGTTGATATTCCTCGGCCCCCCAGGCGCCGGAAAGGGCACCATGGCGACACGGGTGGCCGAAGACCATGATATCCCACACATATCGACAGGGGATATTTTCCGTTACAACATCAATAACCAGACTGAGCTCGGCCTCCAGGTTAAGTCAATTCTCGATTCAGGAGAACTCGTACCGGACGACCTCACCATAGACTTAGTGCGTGATCGGCTAAGCCAGGAGGACTGTGCCAACGGTTTTATCCTAGACGGTTTCCCACGGACCATAGCGCAAGCGGAAGCCTTACAGAGCTTTTCCAACATTCTGTGTGTTCTGAATTTTTCTATCCCTGACGAGATAATTGTAAAACGGCTTTCGGGCCGACGCGTACACAAGACATCGGGGCGAACTTATCACGTCCTGCACAATCCGCCAAAGGTTCCCGGCAAAGACGATGTCACTGGGGAGGAGCTGATTGTGCGCAGTGACGACCAAGTCGACTCTATCCGCAAGAGACTCGCGGTCTATTATGAGCAGACCGCACCACTCAAAGAGTTCTACCGCAATAAAGGCATGTTACACGAAATAGACGCTACACCGTCACCGGAAGAAGTCTACGAAAGCATGAAGAAGATTCTCAAAGACGCATAGGTATCTCCAAGACTACGCCGTCCATATGGTCGGCGTAGTCTTAGCCCTGCCTATGGGTCGCTGCTCTCCACATTCTCCCGCTCTCCGGGAAGCTCTGCATCTTCAGACACATCGGTTGTTGAGGCTTCGTCAATGGGGTCAGCTGCATCATTGGTGGAGTCATCTACGGGCTCTCGCAGACTCGCTGCATCAAAGCCGTACTCCTCATACAGCTGCTCAACCCGGTTGCGTTGAATGAGATTGGGCGAGGTCACCAAACGAATGAGGGCCGACCGTTCAGAGTAGCCAAGCTCAAGCGCCTCCTCCAGCCGTTCAAGCCCGCTCTCGGGATCCTCCACAAAGGTTAGATACAGCTCGGCCTCGCGGAACAAGACCTCTTTGTCCTCTCCATCCCGATTCAGCAATGTTGCATAAACATTCAATGCATCTGAATAGGATTCGGCCTCGCTGTAAAGCCGAGCCAGCCTCAGCAGCAGGGGGCGCTCGGCGTCCTCGGGCTGCTCAAAACGTTCCAAGAACTCAAGCGCCTCGTCCTCTCGCCCAAGAGCCAGAGAAGTCTCGGCAAGCAACAGCACAACTTCCTGATCAGATTCGTCAACTCGGTGGGCCCGCAGCAAGACCTCATAGGCCTCTTCGTATCGCTCCTCAACACCATGCAGAACTCCCAGATTATAGAGAATCGTCAGGTCAAAGGGTGAGAGTTGCTCAGCCCCGGTGAGCACATCTAGGGCTTCGTCGTTACGACCCAGACGCGAAAGGGCATAACCGAGCGTCTGGAGAACAACTATGTTTTCGGGATCTTCGCGACGCAAATCCTCGAGCGCCGTCACTGCGGCCGTGAAACGTTCTCTTTGTATGTAGGCCCGCGCAAGATTATAGGTGGAACTGGAGAGACTTGGATCAAGATCCAGGGCACGGATATAGTAACCCGAAGCCTCGTCATAGCGGCCGAGCTCATAGTAGGCGTTACCTATATTGAAATACTCCAACGCCACGTCTTGCCGTGAAACACCGGTCACACAGCTCATGAGAACCGCCGCACATACTGCGCCGGTCAACAGGAAGCAACGCCGTTTAGAGTCGTAGCACCGTCTCTTCAATCTTGCGCACCTGCGAGCGATAGAGGTTTGAAATAGTGGTGCCGTAGTCCGCCACCAACTGAATAATGTTACGTGGCATGTCCTCGGCATCCTTTCCATTGAGACGATCACCGGCATCACCCAAGCCAGGCAAGATGTAGGCCGCGTCGTTGAGCACCGGATCCATCCAAAGTGTGTAAATATGCACGTCCTCCAAGGCCCGAACAAGACGTAAAGTACCCTTAAGCGCCGAGATGACGTTCAGAAACTTGATTGACCGAGGTCGGACACCCTGCTTTTTGAGGTACTGAATGATGGTTACCAGGCTGCCGCCGGTTGCGTTCATAGGGTCGGCAAAGACCAGGTCCTTGCCGTCAAGCATTTCCGGGTCAAAGTATGAGCGTTCAAGATCAAGCACGTACTCCATGTCCCGTTCCTTGCGTCTATCGTCACGCTGGATGCGAAACAAGGCAAACGGGGTCACATACCCGGCCGAGGAGTACTCCTGTATCTCTTTGGAGAGAATCATGGATGGCAGCAAAGCACCCCGCAACATGACGCACATGACGCAGTTGGTGAGTTCAGAGTCGATGTTGGGAATTTTGTGAACCGCATAGTTCTGCACCGGAACCGCGACCGGGGTCTTCACAATAAGGTGGTTTTTTTCGTGGTTATCCGGGTCGGTGTACGCGAGGGTGAAGAGTAGCTCATAGGCCCGCTGTACATAGTACACAAACTCAGCATTCTGAGTTTGGACGTCGCGCAACTTGGCAATGAGGCGTGATACCTCACCGTGAACGCTCCGCGGAGTCTCAAAGGAGTAGACGCGGATCTGCTCTTCCGCCCCGGTTACCTCCTGCATGAGCTTACCCATGGCGTCGTAGAGACCAATTAATGTCGACTTATGTCGCGAAATTTCCGCTATATCTGTGGTGGAACTCAGGGCTGCCGCAGCGGTATTGACCTGAGAATACAGCTCGTCCATTCGTCCGATATTGGATTTGTCACGATCTGTGAGGTAGCCGTCCAAGTCGGCCGCGTGAAGAATAACCCGCTTCATGGTCTGCTGTCTCCTTTGCGGCACTATACCACTTCACCGAGCAGCGGACAAGAAGAACCGCCCCTAGCTGAGCCGAGGGGCGGCTGAATCAGGCTCGTCCGCGCGAGACGCCATAAAGAAAGGTTTAGAAGATTGGTGCCCCAAAGGCCAGCCCAAGCGCGAATGCCCTGTTCTCGTCCAATGCATCGGTAAGCATGGCATCTATGACAAACTTGTAACGGCTCAAGGCCGGGTTTGCCGCAATATCAATGCGGATACCGGTGTTAAATACACCACGGTCCCCAGCGTTTGCCCCTACCGGATAACTGCTATAAGAGAAGTTGGCAAAGTCGTTAATCCAGTGAACGTAACCTTGGAACACGTCCGGAAACAGCTGCAGATCAAAGCCCATGCCAAAGTCAATATCTTCATCGCCGGTACCGGAGCCGAAATCTCCAAACGTCTTGCCCACAACTACGGTTGTCTCTGCGGGCATACCAAAGAAGCTTCCAGGATAGGTAGCCGCAAGGTACACCTGCTGGTTGTTATAGTCCTTGGCAACCGTTTCAATGAGTTGTACATTCCCGCCTATTGCAACCGAGGTTCGTCCGGTTGGCAGTCCAATTTTACCGCCTATAATCATCACGTTATCGTCACTACTGCGGTTCGTGTCGTATGCAATAGAAATCTCGCCGAGCTTAAACAGACTTATGCTCGCCTTGGGAATATGCGCGGTGTCACCGTCGTCAAAGATTGCGTGATACCCAAGGTCAAAACCCAGGTCTGCACTATGCTCCCAGCCTATTCGGCCGCTGGGTATAGACATGAGCCCGGTTGCGCCGTTCAGGCTCATTCCCTTGAGCGACTGCGCTGCCAGCTGCGGTGCCGCCAACACCATGCCCAGGCCCACAACGAGAAATGCGTAGCGTAATTGCTTTTTCATCCACCCTCCTATCGTTAGTAACGCAATAGTAGTGCTATGTGCCAGGGAATTCAAGCACCCAGAATGTTAAATTGCTGTGAACGCGCTCATCTAACCCCACTCCCCCACATAGGTGTTTTCTGATACCATAGCGCCATGGCAACAACAGACGACAAGAAAATTATCTATACCATGCACCGGGTCTCAAAGCGGCACGGAACCAAGCAAGTCTTAAAGGACATCAACCTCTCGTACTTCTACGGAGCCAAGATCGGTGTCATTGGTCTGAACGGCTCAGGTAAGTCAAGCCTGCTGAAAATTCTCAGCGGTGTTGACAAGGAGTTCGACGGCGAGACCTCTATCTCTCCAGGCTTCACCATAGGCTTTTTAGAGCAGGAGCCCGAACTGGCGGCTGGCAAAACGGTACGGGAAATAGTGGCCGAAGGCGTGCAGGAGATTATGGATCTGCTCGCCGAGTTTGACAAAGTAAACGAGGCCTATGGCGACCCGGACGCCGACTACGAAAAAATTGGAGTCAAACAAGCGGCCATTCAAGAGAAGATTGATGCTGCCGGGGGCTGGGATATTGACTCGCGTCTGGAAATGGCTATGGATGCGCTGCGCTGTCCTCCTCCCGAGACTCAGGTCGATGTACTCTCGGGCGGTGAAAGGCGCCGGGTGGCACTCTGCCGGCTGCTGCTCCGGAAGCCCGACATCCTGCTCCTGGACGAGCCGACCAACCACTTAGATGCCGAGACGGTGGCCTGGCTTGAACGTCATTTGCGTGAGTACGAGGGTACAATCATTGCGGTAACGCATGACCGCTACTTTCTGGACAACGTTGCCGGGTGGATTCTGGAACTGGACCGTGGCGAGGGTATTCCCTGGAAGGGCAACTACTCCAGTTGGCTGGATCAGAAACGTCAACGCCTCGCACAGGAAGAGAAGAGTGAAAGTGAACGCCAGCGCACCCTTGCCCGCGAGCTTGAGTGGATCAAGATGTCACCAAAGGCGCAGCATGCCAAGAGCAAGGCGCGCATTAATAAGTATGAGCAGCTCCTGAGCGAGGGCTCACGCGAGAAGGTGCGAGAAACGAACCTCAGCATTCCTCCTGGCCCACGTCTGGGGAACCTGGTTGTTGAGGCCGACGGTATTACCAAGACCTATGACGACAAGATTCTCTTTGAGAACCTTTCCTTTAGCATTCCGCCTGGTGCGGTAATTGGCATAGTTGGCCCTAATGGCGCCGGTAAGACGACTCTTTTTAAGCTCATTGCCGGTACTGAACAGCCGGACTCCGGCACGCTGCGACTGGGGGAAACCGTTAAGCTGGCCTATGCTGACCAGATGCGTGAGTCACTGGACCCGGATAAGTCGGTTTGGGAGCAACTCTCCGACCGGCAGGATCTCATAAAACTGGGGGGCGTGCGCGAGGTGAACTCACGCGCCTACTGCGCCTGGTTTAACTTTGCCGGTGCGGACCAGCAGAAAAAAGTGGGGGTGCTGTCGGGTGGTGAACGCAACCGGCTGAACCTTGCAATGATGATCAAAGAGGGCGGCAACCTCATGCTGCTTGATGAGCCAACCAACGACCTGGATGTGAACACCCTGCGCGCCTTGGAGGAGGCCATTGAGGAGTTTGCAGGGTCTGCCCTGGTGGTCAGCCACGACCGCTGGTTCCTTGACCGAATTGTCACGCACCTGTTGGCTTTTGAGGACGACGGGGTCGTGTGGTACGACGGAACCTGGAGCGAGTACGAAGAACACCGCCGCAAACAGCTTGGCAGCGCTGCGGACCGTCCGCACCGCTACGTGCATAGAAATCTGACTCGTTAGGCCCAGTTCACCTTGGCAAAGCGCACAATCAGGTGCAGCCTGGCCGGGCCGTCGCTGAGGTTCTCAATATCGTGCGGGACGTCGCAGTTGTAACGAATAAAGTCGCCCGGACTTAACTCGGTGCTGTGCGCTCCCGCACGTACCCTTACCTTGCCGCTGAGCACGGTGAGGCACTCCTCGCTGCGCGGGGCATGTGCCTCGGAACGCAGAGCTCCACCCTTGTCCAAGGTCAGCATGTACACCTCCAGGTCCTCGGCCAGGGAAAGCGGAGACAGCACCTCCAAGTGCGTCCCATCCTCCTCTGTGTCCAGCACAACCAGGTCCGAGTGGTGCAACACATCAAAAATCCGGGCAACCTCATGGCGCCCCTTGAGCAATGCGTCCAGCTCTACACCCAAGCCACGCGAGATCTTCCAGACCGTGGCAACGGTAGGATTCACCTTCTCGGACTCAATCTGCGACAGCATTCCCTTAGAAACGCCGCTACGCTCCGACAGTGTGTCGAGTGTGAGTTGCCGTTCTTTGCGAATAGCCTTAATTTTTTCACCGATTGCGGGAGGTTGATTGCTGCTCATAACTGGATTCTCCATGTACCAAGTGCCGGTCTTTACTTGACAACAACACCAAGTATAATATAATGAACTTTAAGTTTAGTATAATGGTGGATGGGCCTTTCGTCAAGATGCCCGGGACACCGGAAAGCAAGAGAGGCATTCATGAACACGCTGGTAACCGGAGCGCTTGGACAGGTCGGCAGTGAACTGTCGGTAACGCTCAAACATCTACATGGGGCTGACGCGGTGGTCAGCACCGACATACGTACCGATACAGAGAGTCCTCTGGTACAGGAGGGCCCCTTCTATCAGCTCGACTGCCGCAACGGCCACAAACTATTTGAGATTGTTAAGCGACACAAGATCCGCAGAATCTACCATCTTGCCGCGCTGCTTTCAGCCACTGCCGAGGCTCGACCGCAGGAAGCCTGGGACATCAACATGAATGGCCTGCAGAACGTGTTGGAGGTTGCGCGCCAGAACGACTGCTCGGTCTTCACCCCGAGCTCAATTGCCGCATTCGGCCCCACCGCACCCAAGGACTACACACCACAGAACACCATTCAGCAGCCAACATCCATGTACGGCGTGACTAAGGTTGCCGGCGAACTCCTGTGCAATTACTACCACACCAAGTACGGGGTAGATACCCGCGGTGTGCGATACCCTGGAATCATTTCCAACGTGACCATGCCCGGCGGCGGTACTACCGACTATGCGGTAGAGATCTACTACGAGGCGGTTCGCAAGAAGCGCTACACCTGCTTTCTCAAGAGCGACACCTACCTCGATATGGTGTACATGCCGGACGCCATAAAGGCGGCTATAGACCTCATGGAAGCCGACCCGGCCAGGCTGCGGCATCGCAACGCATTCAATATCACCGCCATGAGCTTCTCACCCGAGGAACAAGCAGCTTACATCCGGGCTCATATACCGGAGTTTGAGATACAGTATAACGTAGACCCCGTGCGACAGGCGTTGGCCAACTCATGGCCGAACGCTCTGGAAGACTACGCGGCACGGGTGGAATGGGGCTGGAACCCGGAGTACGACCTGGGCTCCATGACCGCAGACATGCTCAAGGTGCTGAGCGAACGAGGAGTGTGAGAATGTTTTCACAGGAAATGCAGGAAGAGCTGCTGGCTGCTCTCCATGAAACTGAGTCACAGGGACTCATGAAGAAAGAACGTGTGCTCGCAACCCCACAGGGAGCAAAAATTCGGACGCTGAACGCCGACGGCACAATGCACACCAGCATTAACTTCTGCGCGAACAACTACCTCGGCCTGGCCGACAGCAGCGAAATTGTTCAAGCCGCTAGCGACACCATGCAGGCGCGTGGCTACGGGCTGTCCTCGGTGCGCTTCATCTGCGGCACCCAGGATATACACAAGGAACTGGAAGCCCAGGTCTCGGAATTCCTGGGTACCGACGACACCATCCTCTATGCGGCCTGCTTTGACGCCAACGGCGGGGTCTTTGAACCGCTCCTCGGCGCCGAGGACGCAATTATCTCGGATGCACTCAACCATGCCTCTATTATTGACGGAGTCAGACTCTGTAAGGCAACTCGCTTCCGCTACGAACACTCGGATATGGAAGATTTGGAGCGATGTTTGCTCGAGTCGGCCGATGCTCGCTACCGGCTCATTTGCACCGACGGCGTGTTCTCCATGGACGGAGACATTGCGAAGCTGCCCGAGATCTGCCAGCTTGCAGAGCAGTACAATGCCCTGGTCATGGTAGATGAGTGCCATGCTACCGGTGTGCTTGGGGCAACCGGGAGGGGCACCGTCGAGCACTTTGGTCTGGAAGGCCGGGTGGACATTATCACAACCACCTTTGGCAAGGCGCTCGGCGGGGCCTCCGGTGGGTGTGTCTCAGGACGGCGCGAGATTATTGCGCTGCTGCGGCAGCGGTCGCGGCCCTACTTGTTCTCCAACACGCTCGCGCCGGCCGTCGTGGGTGGTACCCTCAAGGCGCTTGAGCTGTTGAGCACTTCAAGCAAACTCATTGGCCGCCTGCATGAGAATACCCGGTACTTCAAGGAGCAGATGAGGGCCGCTGGCTTCGAGATCCCCGACACCGCAAGCGCCATTGTCCCGGTCATGCTCTACGACGAGAAGTTAGCTCTCAAGGCAGCCGACATGCTGCTTGAGGAAGGTATCTATGTTATTGGTTTTGCCTACCCGGTAGTCCCCAAGGGCAAGGCGCGAATTCGCGTACAGATCTCGGCCGCCCACACCCATGACCAGCTGGATCACGCCGTGTCTGCCTTTAGCGAGGTGGGCAAGGAACTTGGAGTTATACAGCAGGGCGACTGACCGATAGGCTCACGCGGTCGTCGTTGCGGAAATACTCAATGTGTTGTAGGCGGGGTCTCTGAGTCTTCACAGCCGTCCACAACATAGTGCGTGTTTCCTCCGGTCATCATGAGGCCAATTTCCTCTACCGGGGTGCTGGGCGGTACAATGCCCTGCACCTGGCCTTCATACAGGACAAGCACGCGGTCCGCGAGGGAGATAATCTCGTCCAGATCCTCGGAGATCAGCAGCACCGGAACCCCCTCGTTTCGAATTTGTACAATTCTTTTGTGGATGTACTCAGAGGCCCCAATATCCACACCGCGAGTTGGCTGGGCCGCAATAAGCAGCTTTGGACGCGAGGACAGCTCTCTGGCTAGAATTACCTTCTGTATGTTGCCGCCGGACAAAGTTGCGGCGGCTACATCGGCCGAGGGAGTACGGACGTCAAAGTCCTTGATTGCCTGTACAGCACTATCACGTATTTTTTTTGCTCGGAGAAAGATCCCAGACGCAAACTCAGGCGTACCATGCGACTTCAGAATAACGTTCTCAATAAGCGAGAACTCCTTCACAACACCCATGGTCATGCGTTCTTCCGGTATGAAGGCAAGGCCGGAATCAATTCGCTGCTTTACATCAAGTCCGGCAAGATTCGAGCCGCCCAGGAGAATCTCTCCGCCGTCTATGCGGCGCAGACCAGCAATTGTCTCGGCCAGTTCCTTTTGTCCGTTTCCCGAGACGCCTGCCACCGCCAAGACCTCGCCCTCCTTAAGGTCAAAGCTCACGTCATTCAGCGCTCTGAGGCCCTTGTTGTTACGAGCACTCAGATTCCGCACCGAGAGGATGACCTTCTCACCAGCAGCACCCCGTTTTTGCCAGGTTGGCACAACTTCACGACCGACCATGAGTCCGGCCAGCTGATTCTTGTCGGTGTCACAGGGAGTTGTCTCCCCTACCACCTTCCCACTTCGCAGTACCGTAATCTTGTCACTAATCTCTAGTGCCTCATTCAGCTTGTGGGTAATGAACACAATTCCATGTCCGTCAGCGACAAGACGGCGCAACACGCCCATGAACTCCTTCACCTCAAGGGGGGTAAGGACAGCGGTCGGTTCATCTAGAATGATGTAGGAGGCGTCACGGAACAAGATCCGCAGAATTTCAACCCGTTGTTGTTCACCGACCGAGAGTTGCCACACCTTGGCGTCCGGATCAATTCCAAATCCGTACTCGTTGGACATGGCAACTACCCGTTCGCGCGCGGCAGCCAGATCAAGGAAGGGCCACCGTGGCGAGGGGTAGTTAAGCACAATGTTTTCCAGCACCGAAAGCGACGGTACCAGCATGAAGTGCTGATGCACCATGCCGATACCGTACTCGGCAGCATCTTTGGGAGACCGAAAGTGAACCGGCGAACCGTTGACCAGAATCTGACCTTCATCGGGCGCATACATGCCGTACATAACATGCATGAGCGTTGACTTGCCCGCACCGTTTTCACCGAGCAAGGTGTGCACGCGCGAACTCTCAAAGCTGAGCGACACTGAATCATTTGCCAGCACGCCGGGGAAGCGTTTGGTAACGCTTCTCAGCTCAATAGATTGCACGCTCGGCACACTTTTTTTTATCGCACTCACACCGCTCTCCCTGGGTTTTTCTGCTAAACCTGAGGTTTACTCGGGCAACCGCACCTGAATAGCCCCGCTTGCGACATCGGCCTTTTTTGACTCAAACTGAGCCATGAGGTCGGCAGGAACAAGGTCGGCAAGCACAGGATTGAACACCAGTTGAATGCGCTCGTTAGTGAGGTCAAGGCTAATGATCTCACCACCCAGTTTTCCGGCCATATGGCTGTCCACCATGTACTGCACCACCGTCTCCCAACTATATGCTTGCGACGCAATGATACTGTTGGGGGCAAGCGGACTCTGGTCGGTATCGTTTGCAAACCAGTAGACGCCGTCGTTCTCGGACACTGCCTGTATAGCACCTACTACCTGCTGTGCAGTCCCGGTCAAAATGTCAGCACGTGCGTTGATGTGGGCCTCGGCCATTTCCTTGGCCTGGATGTTGTCGCCAAAGGAGCCGGTGTATGACTCAAGTACTCGAACGCTCGGGTTTGCAGCCTCTACGCCCTGAATGAAGCCGTAGTTATACTTAATGGCGTCACCCGCACGCACCGGGCCTACAATTCCCAGTACCTGGCTGTTGGTCATTTGTGCGGCCAGCCAGCCGAACAGATATGCACCAAGTTGGGCTTGTGGATCATAGGCAAAGATGTTGGATGAAGTCTCAAACGCGGTTCCGTGCGCAAAGGTGACCTCGGGAAAGTCTGCAGCGACCTCCATGAGTGGATTCTGATACTGGCTCCCATGCGCAATAATGATATTGAATCCTTGATTGGCATAGTCACGAATTGCGGCTCCGGCGTCTACCGGGTTTGGCACGTTCTCGGTGACTGCCATCTGAGCGTTTCCGGCACCCATGTTTGCAACAACCGCACTCACGCCTTCATACATCCCCTGACTCCAGGACATGTCGTCTCGACCGGATGGCAGGATAACTCCAATTCTAAGCACCCCATCGTCAACCTCTGCAGCCCCCCCGGCAAATGCAAGACCTGGTGCAAGCAGCACCAGCACCAACAGTGAAAACAACAGTTTCTTCATATCGAACTCCTTTTTGCTTCTCTCCCTCTCAGGGGAGCCTCATCACAGAACTACTCTTAAGTATGCACCCCTCGAACGAAAGGCTTGGTAAGTGCAGTTGGCCCAAGCACCCGGCCCCTCGTTGAGAGAGCCAGAACGACAATCGTGACGATATACGGCAGCATGACCGGAATCTCATACGGTATTCCGATATCTATGATCTGAATGCGTAATTGAAACGCGTCAATCATGCTAAAGAGAAAGGCCCCGGCCAATACGCCAAGTGGGTTCCACTTGGCAAAATAGACGAGCGCCACCGCAATGAACCCACGACCTGCCGCAATGTTGTTCACAAATGCAGCCTCATGTTGACCAATGGTCAGAAATGCTCCGGCGATGGAGGCCATGATTGATCCAATGACCACACAAATATACCGGACTCTGGTTACCGAGATTCCGAGCGAGTCGGCGGCATGGGGATTCTCACCAACCGAACGCACCTTGAGCCCAAATGTTGTTTTGTAGATAACTGCCCAGGATATTGGTACCAGAAGTAAGGCGGCATAAACCATCCAGTTTTGGTTAAAGAGAACTCGCCCGAGTACCGGAATATCCTTCAGGATAGGAATTGCGAGCCGGGGGAACCCACGCATGGTGGAGATAGAACCCATGGTGAGCCGAAAGAAGAGCCCCGAGAGACCCAGTCCAAGAATGTGAATGCCAATGCCACTAATGCCCTGCACAGCCTTCATGGTTACGCTGACAAATGCGGTCAGCAGTCCCATGAACGCGCCAGCCAGAATAGCGGCGAGCAGTCCCAGATACAGGTTCCCACTCTCAAACGCAACGAAGAAACTGACGAAGGCACCAATGAGCATAATGCCCTCTACACCCAGATTCAGTACGCCACTGCGCTGCGAAAGCATTTCCCCGAGGCCAGCAAAGAGAAACGGCGTGGCCAGCCGAACACCGGCAGTAAGTAGGCCAAGGAGTACCGTTGCTTGAAAAAATTCACTCATGAGATCTTCCTTGCAGCGGCAGTTCCTCGGGTGCCGCGACCCCTTCCTGGCGGAGGCGTTTGAAACCGACATCTACCCGCTTCTGGAGGAAACGTTTGGTGAGGTAGTCGCTTGAGACCACAAACACCACTACCAATCCTTGGATGACATGCACCATTGCCGACGGTACCCCAACCGATCTCTGTAAGCGTTCGGCCCCGAACAGCAGGGCCCCGAAAAAGAACGCAGATGGAATTGTTCCCAGCGGATGCAGCTGCCCAAAGAGCGCTGCTACTATTCCGGAAAAGCCGTACCCGGCGCTTACACCGTCAAGTAGCCGATAATGTACGCCCACAACCTCGATGGTTCCCGCGAGGCCAGCGAGCCCGCCTGCCAGCACCATGGAGAGTACCAGGTACCGTTTAACCCGTATCCCACCATAGACCGCTGCGTCGTAGTTCTTTCCAACGGCTCGCATGCGGTAGCCTATGGTAGTTTTCCACAGCAGAACAAACACAATGACGGCAAGGATAATGGCAATAAACACGCCGCTATGAATTCGCGCGCGTGGAATGAGTCGACTGAGCCGAGCGGCCTCAACTATGGATGCGCTCTGTGGATACCCGGTGCCGTAGGCCCGCTCCTGAGGATCCATCATCAGCCCTCTGAGCAGGAGAAACTGTAGTTGAAGCGCCACGCTGTTGAGCATGACGGTGGTGAGAATCTCGTTAACGTTGAGATGTGCCTTGAGAATTCCGGGGATGAACCCATAGAGTGCACCACCCACAAATCCGGCAAGAAATGAGAAAAGAATGAGAAGTGGTGCCGGGAGTCCTGGAAAACTCAGTGCAAAGGCGGTGCCGGTGATGGCACCAATGATCATTTGCCCCTCAGCACCAATATTGATCATTCCGGTACGGAAGGCGATACAGATTCCCAGGCCGACAAGCAGCAGCGGCACCGCCTTGACTACCGTCTCGGTCAGGCCGTAACGGGTACCGAGCGCTTCATAGAACATAGACCGGTACGCGACGAGTGGGTTAGCGCCTGCAAGGCCAAGAAAGAACGCGCCAACAACCAGGGCCAAGAACACCGCAGCTATGGGAACGCCCCAGTTCACGAGCACATTTCTATTCCAAATCCGCAGCTGCACCGGCCTTCTCCTTTGTGTATCATTCGCTATTTGATAAGCCACAATACACCATAGATGTCAAGTTGCCATGAGCGCTCTTATGCCATTTTAGTCAGGTGAATTCCAAAATCCTACATGCACGTCAGAAGCTTCCTCCTCCAGCAAGGGACCAAGCACCTCAATCTCCCTTTGGCCATGAGCAAAAACCTCACGACACGGCAGATCCAGGGTGGGATTCTCCGGGTCGCTCCCGGTCAGTGCAAGCAAGGACGACTCGGCCAGGCCGTAGACAACACGCCCGATCCCACTCCAGTAAATGGCGCCAGCGCACATGGCACAGGGCTCGGCACTGCTGTAGAGGGTGCAGCCGCGCAACTGCTCCCTCGAATAGGCTCGCGACGCCATAGAGACGAGCCGAGTCTCAGCGTGCATGGTGCAGTCGCTTTGCGAGGGCACCGCGTTTTCTGCCTCCAACAGCACCTCCCCATCCGAGCCAACCAGAATTGCTCCAAAAGGGTGGTTGCCGTTCTCTCGTGAACGGCGGGCGACCTCAATTGCTTTGCGGACGTAGCTTTCATTGTTCATCTATACTCTCCTATAACGAAACTTGGCGGGGCCTACCTGGGCTCGGCCGCGTCCTAATTCTCCCGCAGGCCTACTACATCGAGCTTAGGATCCTTTGGGATGTTCTGCTGGGATAGCTCACGCGGAAGCACAACGTTCAGCACAATTGCCGTCAATCCACCAGTAGTAATGGGGCTGGACAGCATTGCACTAAAAAAGTCAGGCAGCGACCGGAGAATCTCCGGAGTGAAGGCAACGCCGAGGCCGAGCCCAAGACTAATTGCAATAATGAGCACACCACGGCGGTTAAAGGTGGTGCTGGAAATAATGCGAATGCCGCTCGCAGCAATGGTGCCAGCCATGACCAGCATTGCCCCACCAATGACTGGCGGAGGAATAATGCTGAACACACCACCCACTATAGGGAAGAGTCCAAAAATCACCAGGAACAGCGCAATGAAGTAGCCCACGTAGCGGCTGGCAACGCCGGTCATTTGAATTACGCCGTTGTTCTGACTGAATGTTGTGTTGGGAAAACTGTTGAACACCGCAGCCAGAGCCGAGTTCACACCGTCCCCCAGTACACCGCCGGAAATTCTCTCAATGTACACCGGGCCTTCTACCGGTTCACCCGAGATCATGCTGGTTGCAGTGAGATCTCCAATAGACTCTACCGTTGTAATGAGGAAGAGCAGTGCCATAGGCAAGACATACGGCCAGGCCACGGCAAAGCCGTAACGGAATGGAATAGGTGGAGTAACCAGATCCAGACGCCCAATTGCGGTGATATCAATTACTCCTAAGACCAAGGCCACCACATAACCGAGCATCATGCCCAGAAAGATTGAGCCCATGCGAAACCAAAGGTTCTTGCTGCGGTTGAACACCACAATACCTGCAAGCACAATTCCGGCAAGCATGAGATGCTGGGCCGACGCGAATGCATCCGGCCTGTTGTTCATGAGCCAGGTTCCACCTCCCACGTCGCGGATTCCAACGCTAATGAGGTTAATTCCAATCAGCAGTACAACGGTGCCGCTCACAATGGGAGTAATGATTCTCCGAAGGTACGGAATGAAGCGGCTGAAAACCATTTCTACCGGCGAGGTAATAAGACAGGTGCCGATAATGGCCGCCATTACCTGTGCGTCGCTGCCTCCCCTGCCCCGGATGTAGAAGCCCATGGCAATGATGGTCGCCAGGAAGGTGAAACTGGTACCCTGAATGGACAGCAGTCCCGAACCTACAGGGCCGAATTTGCGGATCTGAATAAAGGTGGCGACTCCGGATACCAGGAGCGACATCGATACCAGGTACCCAGCCATAGAGGCCTCGAATCCGAGAGCGCCGGAAATAACAATAGCAGGAGTCACAATTCCAATGAAAATTGCCGCTAAGTGTTGCAGCGCGGCAACCATGGCCTTGGCGTTGGGAGGGCGGTCCTCAAGTTTGAAGATTAGTTCAGTAGCAGGACTCAGGTGTGTGTCGCTCATTCTTCCTCCAATATCAGGTTATCCGGCGCTGCGGCCGGTCATTGATCTGTGGCCAGCCGCTATCCGAACTATGGTGCAATTGTGTCCATACGCTCCCACAGCCTGGCGGCCTGTTCGCGAGCATGAGCGTAGATCTCGGCGGTGTCCAACGGGAACTGCCCTTCCTCATACACAAGCCTCCCCTGTACCAGCACTGTACGGGTAATGGAGGCATCCATGCCAAACACAAAATGCCCGGCAATATTCTCGGGCAACAGGGGTGTCGGGGGGTCGTACTCGGCAATGACGATGTCGGCAGCGTAACCTGGCTCTAACAAGCCGAACTTACCCCCAAAGTTACGTTCCAGGATTCGGTTACCGGCGGCAAGGGCCTTAAGGTAGTCTCCCGGCCACCATTGGCCACCCGCGTCTTTGTGTTTGAAGTACGCATGCTTGAGCTCGGTAAACATGTCACCGCCCATGCCGTCGCTACCAATTGCGAGATTCTTGTACTCCGGGAGCCGCGTGTTGTAGCCGACATGGTTGTTCATGTTGCTCCGAGCGTTGTGCACCAGAAATGTGTCGCGCTCGTTTATAAGTTCAATTTCGGCAGAGCTCAGGTGAACCGCGTGCACAAGAATGCTGCGTGGCCCCAAGAGGCCATACCGGTCCAGACGTTGGGCAATGTCCTCACCGTAGGTGACATGCGAGTGGCTTACGTCATATGCATCCTCACCGACATGCAGATGCAAACCGCGACCGGTGGTCTTCATAGCCGTAGATATCGCCTCGAGTCCTTCATCCGGTAAGGTGCAGGGTGCATGCCCGCCCACATGGCACTCAAAGAGACCACTGTAGGTTCCAGCAGCCTTCTCTGCATCTATGGAGGTGGCCAGACGAATGTTCTCCTCCACACCGGCGAGCATGTCCTTCTTTCCGTGCCGGTCGGTGACCTCGTAGCAGCTTGCGCCCCGGATTCCTACCTGTTCAAAGGCTTGTTTGAGAACATCTAAGGAACCATGAATGAAGTTGGGACTGGCATGATGGTCAATTACCGAGGTGGTACCGGCCCGAATTGCGTCCAGGTTGCAGACCAGAGCCGAGGCGCGCAGGCTTGGCTCGTCTATAGCCCGATCCATGCGCCACCACAGGTTCTTGAGAATGCTCATGAAGTCCGGCGTAGGCCCAATGTTTGCCATGATGCCACGTGCCAAACCGGAGTAGTAATGAGTGTGACTACAGACTATGCCCGGGTACACCAGCCGCCCGGCGGCCTCAATGATTTTGTCCGGGTTTGCGTCCGCCCCCAGGTTGGATCCCACAGCCTTGATTGTCGAGCCCTCTATGAGAATATCTGTATTCTCGCGGATGCGCGGCGGGTCAAACTCCAAAGCGGCCGCGTTCTTTATGAGTATCATCGCATGTCCTCCAGTTCACCAAATAGCTGTGGTTGATCCCGGTGGAGAATGGCAAACAGCCGCTCAAACCGAGCCGCACGCTTCGAGTCTGCAGACTCGGTGATGCGGGTAGTGACTCCTTCTGCCTCTACGAGCCAGCCGTCGTTACTGCTGCTTTCGAACTCGGCACGCGAGCTAAAGATGGTCGGCTTATCCAGATACGGAGCGCCCTCTTCCCAGGGACAAAACTGCGCGCAGTTGCCGCACTCATTACAGTAGGCGTCAAGATGCACAATTTGGAAGGGGTCCTGGAAGAGATCCTCGGAGGCGGTAGGAACCGCAATATTTGCGCGATTGGGGCAGACCTCAATGCACTTGTTACAGACATAGCTGCACTCAAGGCAGCGGCTGTACTCGGTTGCGGCAAAGGCTACCGGGTCGGTATAGCTGTGGGCGTTCGGCTTCGCCGTAACCTCAATCTTCCGTTGCGTAATCTGCGGCAAACGTTCCTGTAGATTTGGTAGTGGGAGGCTCTCGGTGCGCTTCCAGTCGGCGTCGAGCTTGCGGAGGATAGCGTCCGAGGCCAGTCGGGCGGCAGCAATACACTGCACCACGGTCGATGGCCCGGTCAGCGCGTCACCCACGAGGTAGACATTCTCCTGCTCGGTTTCGTGAGTTGCGGGGTTGGTCGATACCCCACCATCCTCGTTGAGCGGAACTCCAAAGCGGGTGAGCATTTCACTGTCCACTCGTTCACCAATTGCTGCAATGACGGTATCTGCAACCATGGTCTCGGTTGTGTCGGTAGGCAGCGGGCGGCGGCGGCCAGATGCATCCGGCTCACCCAG
>SLAA01000002.1 GCA_007127105.1 Spirochaetales bacterium
GAGCATTACCTCGTATGGCTACATCGTCAAGAACTCTGGCGCTACGGTACTGGAGGCCTCCATCAAGATGGCGTTTCGGCTGTTTGAGTCCCGGTTGAAAGAGAAAGAGCACGAGGCGGCACTCCGCAAAGACCGTGAACGCAACCAGGCCTTGCTGGATGCCATACCCGATCTCATGTTTGTGTTTGACCGAGAAGGCCTCATCATTGACTACAATGTCGGTGATACCTCACGGTTATTCGCCGCCCCCAAGTCCTTCTTATACAGGCCACTGCAGGAGTTCTTTCCGGAGGTGCTCACCCGGCTGACCCTGGATCGCCTTGAACGCGTGTTTAGTACCGGCGAGACTCAGCTGTACCACTACACCCTGGAGCAGGAAGGTCGGACAACCCAGTACGAAAGCAGGCTCGTGCCCTGCGGAGCAAACCAGGCCCTGGCGCTTGTGCGCGACGTCACCGAGCAAAAAAGCAACGAGGCGCGCCTCCTCAATCAGAATGCTCACCTTGAGTCCATTTTTGCAAACACCCATGACGCTATGGTGTTCTTTGACACCGAGCACAGAATATCTAACGCCAATGCGCGCTTCACAGAGCTGTTTGGCCATAAGCTTGCCGATGTCCGTGGCCTCAACATTAACAGCGTGGTTGACCCGGAGGGAACGCAGTCCGAGTATCTCTCACCGCGTGTGCTTCAGGGTGAGTCGCCGACACTGGAAGGCACACGTTACTCCAAGGATGGAACGCCGCGCAGCGTATCCATTAAGGGTGGCCCGGTTGTTGTGGACGGTCAGATTGTCGGTGGTTATGCCATTTACTCGGAAATATGCACAGGGTAACTGCGGCTTAGTTGATGGACAGCCCTGGCGGCAGGCCAACCGGGAGTCCAGTTGCCGGGTTGATCGCCTGCACTGGCTCATAGCGGTCTATCACATACACACCTGTAAAGACCTCACCGTCTGCGGTCTTGAGCTTCTTGGTACCACCAAGCTCAATCTCGGCCGGGCCCAGCGGAATGGGGCCGAAGGGGCCTTCCGGGCTGCCGAGATACTGGCGCTCCTTGCTTCGATCAAGAGGATACACCGGTAGGATTGGGTCAAACACCATGGCATTGAGCCGAGGCGGGACAAGTTCAACTTCGGTGGTAGGCTCGGGCTCATGCGCGGGTATACCCGACAGGTATCGGCGCAGAGTGAGGTACGTCGGCATGTGAATGGCAATCTCAAGGGGAATGGGGTCCGGCTCACCGTCAATCATAAGTTCTTCAACCGTCACCGCACTATGCGCCTCAGGCAGCCTGCCGGTGAAGGGGTCTATGGTTACGGTCTTTACCTGTGGCGGGCGCTCAAAGGCTTCTGCGGCATTCGACTCCGGATCAACCAATGGTCGCATGATATCACCCCAGACCAACGAAGCGTGAACTCCAGTTATCTCGATATCCGAGGTGTTGGCGGTATACTGCATTGGCTGTGAATCATCCTCACCTATCCAGACCGCCATCACTAAATCCTGCGTATACCCCACAAACCACGCGTCGGCGTTGTCATCACTCGTGCCGGTCTTGCCCGCCACCGGGACATCAAGCTGGGCGCCAACCCCGGTGCCTTCCTCAACCACGGTGCGCAGCATGTCGCTCATAAGAAATGCGTTCTCCTGGGAGAGCGCTGGCTCCTCGGGGAAGCTCTGAATGTACTCAGGAGCAACACCGCGCCGGATGTATCGCTCATAGAGTTCCTCACCCGACGGTTCCTCACTGGGTGGGGCACGGTACAGAACGCGGCCATCCCTATCGGTTACCTTGTCAATTGCAAAGGGCTCAGGAGGCACCCCACCCGCAGCAAAGGCCCCATAAGCGGCCGCCATTTCAAGCGGGCTCACTCCACGCTCCAGCCCACCAAGCGCAAAAGCGTAATGATCCTCAGCGCCGTCAGCCTCGGCCAATGAGCTAAATCCGTAGCTCTTGACATGATCACGAGCCTTGTCTACACCGATGTCCCGCACGACCTCAACGGCAGCCGTGTTAATTGACCGTGAGAGTGCGCGACGGTAGCTCACAAGCCCACGGTACTGGTCGTCAAAGTTTCGCGGCCAGACCACCGGACCGTTGCCGTTAGCTACGGATGTATGATCGGTGATGCGGGGAATATCATTGACGACCGTGCCCGGAAACCGCCCCTCAGTGAGAGCGGCCGCATAAATGAATGGCTTAAACGCCGACCCGGGATGACGCAACGCAAGGTCTGCCCGGTTAAACTCATTATCACCCCGGCCCCCGACCATAGACCTCACAGCTCCGGTGTGTACATCCAGCATGACCTGAGCGTACTGTGGCTGGCGCTCACCGTCCTCGTTTTCTCGGCTTGGAATGCGTCCCACCTCAACTGCTTCCTCAAATCCTCGTTCGGCTGCTATCTGGGCATCAATGTCCAAAGTTGTGTGTACCACCAGGCCCTCACCAAACACTGCCTCCTCATCAAAGAGCTCCAGTAGTTTTCGGCGCACATGCTCAACAAAGTACCACGCGCGGGTTTCTTGCTCGGGGTCTACCGTCAGCAGTGGTGTCCCTGCAGTGCGACGAGCAAGCTCTTCGCTGATGTAGCCGGTCTGTTCCATTCGCTGGAGCACAATGTTGCGCCTGGCCTGGGCCGCCTCCGGATTGTTCAGCGGCGAGTAGTAGTTTGGTGCGCGGGGCAAGGCCGCAAGCACAGCCATTTCGTCCAGCCGGAGTTCGTCCACGTCTTTGGCAAAATAGCGCTGAGATGCCGCCTGAACCCCGTAGGCCCCGGATCCAAGGTAAATATGATTCAGGTACATCTCAAGGATCTCGTCCTTTGTGAACCTTTGCTCCAGGTCATGTGCAATGCGGATCTCCTTTAGCTTGCGCGTCATGGTGCGTTCAGCATCCAGGTACAGATTGCGAGCAAGTTGCTGTGTTATTGTGCTCCCGCCTTCCACCACTTGGCCGTGCCGCAGGTTGGCGTACAACGCACGAGCAATAGCACGAGGGTCAACGCCGGGATGAGAATAGAAGTTGCGGTCCTCAACCGCAATGAATGCATCCTGGAGCTGCTGCGGAATGCGGTCAAGGTCCACGTAGGTGCGATCTTCTTCATATATCCCTGCCAGAAGCTCCCCTTCCCTGGAGTATACGATAGTTGTTTCAAGCGCCGAGTACTCGCGTTCCACCTCCGGAGCGGCTGACATGATTGCGAGCACCTGACCGAGTCCCACTCCAACCGCGAGCAGAAACAGCGACACAGCCGCTCCAAGCAGGAGCAGCTTTCTGGTGCGAGATTCTAGATACTTCATGCCTCACCTATAACGTACTAACTCGCTCCGTAGGCGTCGAGGCGGCAAGAAACGCTTTTCTTTGCACCATAAAAAGTCGTGATATGATGGAGCTAGTATGCAGGCTGGAGGCGCAGATGTGTGAGAGAGTGGCCACGGTTAACCTTGGATTTGGTGAGGAGCTATTCCCAGCCGGGGTTCATATTTGCCTGGTGTATAGAGACGAGACAGAACGACAAAGAGTTGTTTCCCGGTTTGTTGAGAGCGGGTTGCTCGGGCGGGAACGGGTATTTTACATTGCAGACACGACCACTACCAATGAGGTCGCCACCTGGTTAGGTGAGCTTGAGGTGGAAATTGCGCCAGGAAGGGAGTCCGGAGCGTTCACTGTAGATAACGCAGCCTCAACCTACTGCCCAGACGGGGTGTTTGTGCCGGAGCAGATGTGCGAAACCCTGAAACAAGTGTATACATCGGCATATGATGGGGGCTACCCCAACTCGCGAGTAACCGGCGAAATGAGCTGGGCACTGCGTGGCATTCCGGGCTCAGAGCGGCTTATTGAGTACGAGTCGGCGGTGAATACCGTGCTCCAGACGCATCCTATTTCTGCGATGTGTCAGTACGATGCAAACCGCTTCAGCGGGAGAACGGTATTCGAGGCACTTCAGGTACATCCGTATATGATTATGAACGAACAACTCGTGAAAAATCCATACTATTTCCGGGAGGCCTCCAATCCCCAGCCAGCACCTTGATACAGCCGCAGTACTCCACGCCTTTCTAGCGGCAGGCGCCTTTATCAACTCCTATACCGATGTTGAAAGGATGCTTGAGTTTGGTGCGGCAGCAATTGAAAACATCCCTGGGGTGTCCGAATGTCGGTTCATACGGCCCGGGGGCGACGATACCGCTTGGGTTGAGGTGGCCGAGCGAGACCCGAATGAATACACAGTCAGTCTCCGTACGCAAAGCGCGCACTACGGTCGGGCTGTGCTCAGTCTGAACAGCAGCGCGGCTTTTCGTGAGTTTCACGCCGCAGTCCACAACTTCTGTGCATCACTGGCTCTACGGCTTGAGAACCTTGACTATCAACAGCACCTAGAGGAGCACGTTCGGCAGCAAACCGAGGAGCTTCAACTCAGCAGAGCTTTCTTCCAGTCAGTGTTTGAGGAAAGTGGTGACCTACTGTGTGTCATAGACCCACACTTCACCATTCTCCAGGCGAATCCTGCCACGTATCAAGCCGTGCTCAATCACTCCGGACGGGGCCACGAACTTGAAGGCGCAAAGTGTTACACAGCTCTTCACGGACGCAGCAGCCCCTGCAGCTTTTGTGGAAGCTTAGAGGCAATTTGCAATGGCGAAGTGAGAGGCAAGACTGTGTCCACTCCAGTGGACGGTGTGGAGCAGCGCTGGTTCGATATGTCGGCTTTCACTATTACCAACAACGAAGGCGAGGTTGTCCGGGTCGTTGAAGCGTGGCGTGACATTACGGAGCTCAAGCAACTCCAGGATAGTTTGTCACAGGTAGCAGCAGACAGGGAAGTTCTTCTGCGAGAAATCCACCACCGGGTTAAGAATAACCTCAACTCGGTCGTCAGTTTGCTCCGTTTGCAGTTCGACGACTTTGAAAGCCCAGAGGTGCAGAACGCCGTCACCGCCTCTATTGACCGCATCCAGTCAACCGCCATTGTCCATGAGTACCTTTACAAGTCCAGCTCACTGAGCAGCATAGACTTTCCGGAGTTTGTCGCGCGGGTGGTACGGGAGCTCAGAGAGACCCATAATCACTCAGACCTTGTTCAGGTGCTCATAGACGTTGACAAACTTCCGGTGCATATAGATGCAGCAGTTCCCGTCAGCCTCATTATCACCGAGCTTATCACCAACTCGCTCAAGTACGCCTTTCCCGATGGGCGCCCCGGAACGGTTCGCGTGAGCGGCTTCATGCCTGACCCCACAACCGTAGAGCTTGTCGTAGAGGATGACGGCGTTGGCCTGCCGGACAATTTTGATATCTCAACCTCGGAGTCGTTAGGCATGCAGCTCGTGCAAGCCCTTGTTGCGCAGATCGACGGCACCATGGAACTTACCGGCACACGTGGTACCACTGGCACCCGCTTCTCTATGCGTTTTTCGACCAAGCCGGATAGCTAGGGGCACCGCTTAGATGGGCCCGGTCGGCTTCCGGAGTAGGAGCTTGTGCCGCGACTCGCAACACGAACTCGGTGGGTGACATTCCATAGCCTTCCCTGAACACCC
>SLAA01000018.1 GCA_007127105.1 Spirochaetales bacterium
CCAGGAACCCCCGGCGGCATGTTTGCTGGCCGCAGCAGATAGGGTGCACCGTCAATATGGGGGACGATGTCGCGCTTGTAGTAGGCCTGGTCGCCGGTCGTGAGTACATCGATCCCCAACTTGCGAAGGTAGATAGAATGATTCTTCCCTATGCCGAAACCACCGGTAGCACCGTCCACGTTCGCCACCGTGAAATCCGCCCGGTACTCCTCCTTGAGTTTCTTGATGTCGGTCTTCACACAAAAGATGCCAGCCTTGCCGACAACTTCTCCCAAATAGAGCACTCGAATTCCCACGCTGCTACCTCCAGCCCTCTGGCCATTGCAGTGTAACAGGACACAGTGGTGGAGCAAAGCCCCTGGATTCTGTGCGCATTTCCTGGCATAGTATGGATGGAGCGCCGTGAGGACTCCCCCGTTCGACGCGCCGGACGTGAGCGGGAGGTCGCCTCGTAGGAGGGGCCGACGACATGGGCAGCGTTTGCCCAATGGAGGTATTTTTATGAAAGGACAGGATTTTCCCGATATCGGCAGAATCATGGATCAACTGTTCGAGGCCGCCGAGGACTTCAAGGCGAACTTCGGACCAGGTATGGCGTACGGGCCGGGCGCCGGTACACATCCCGGTGCCGGTACATCACAAGGTGAACACGGGTTCCCCTTTGGAGAGACCAAGGATTATTATCCCGCCTATTCCTACCCGCCAGCAAATGTGTATCTACGGGAGGACAAGTGTCTGGTCTTTGAGTTTGCGGTGGCTGGCTTTGCTGAGGGTGATATTGATCTTACCTTTAAGGGCGAGTACATGTATCTCTCTATCAGCGGTGCGGAACGCCTTGCAGGGCCGGAGAACATTCATTACTTTAAGCGCCGGCTGAAGTTCAAGAATGTGAAGGACCAGAAGTATTACGTACCGGAGGACAAGTTTGACCGGGACGCGGTTGCCGCCACCCTCACAAACGGAATTCTTGAGGTTGTAATACCACCAAAAGAAAGCCCGGAGCAGTCTCAGGGTATTAGAGTAGACATAAAGAAAGGCACAGCAGACAGGTTTGGTGCCGGGGAGCAGCAGTGATGGCATTTGTTTTTGTTCTTGGCGTTGTGGTTGGATATCTTTTCAAGCCACAAATTGACGACGCAATCCGACGCGTAGCACGTCTTATCAAGGATGATCGCTCGGATTCTGAGTAAGGTTTCTGATAGAGCGGAGGAGAGCTGGCCGGCCAGCTCTTCTTCCCCGCCTCATCACGCACGCTTAGCCGTTACCGTGACCTGCCCCCCATTCCTGTTCTCTAAGCGCATTGTTCCACCATGTTGTTCTGCGAGCGCGGAGACAATCATGAGACCGAAACCCTGCCGTTCGGCCGAAAGCACATCGGCTGGAAAGCCCGGCCCGTTATCCGAGACCTGAAGCAGGACTGTGCTCCCGTGCTCCTCGGCTTTGCGCTGATGCTCGTCGGCTATGCTCCCCTGCTCCTCGGTAGTCGCGTAGACCCGAATGTGCATGAGTAGCTCCTTGGGGGAGCCCCCGTACTTGGATACATTCATAACCAGTTCGTTGACCATTACGGCAAGCGCAACCGAGACGCGCACCGGGACAACAAGGTCTTCTATCTCTATCACCGGGTGCAGCCCTGCTGCGCTGCCCGCGGCTACAAGGTCGTTGACAACGCGGTTGAGCACCGGGGCAAGCCTGACCTCCTGCACCGAGTCCCCGTAGGTGAGCTGCTCGTAGATCCGCATCATGACTGAGATCCGGTCGCCAGCCTGAGAAAGGGCTTCCTGAACCTCGCCATTGTCAGAGTTAAGCGCTTGGACATGGAGCATGGAGGAGAGCATTGCGAGATTGTTTTTGGTGCGGTGGTGCACTTCACGGAGTAGCAGTTCTTTTTCTTTCAGCAAAGCGGCGGCTTGGCGCTCTGCCTCTTTACGCGCCGAGATATCATTGAAAGTGATCATATGAGAAGGAAGGGAGGCCGGGTCGTTTGTCGGACCTCCCGAACCCGGGTCTTCCACCGGGCCACTATCAAGCTGAATCGCCTGCGCTTTCACCCATACATCAACAAAGTCGCCACTCTTGCGGCGGAAACGATGCTCGATCTCGGGACGCTCATTCTGGTGCAGCACCTGCTCGGTTACTTCCTCAATCGGCTGCTGTTCAAGGTCATCAGGATGAATAAGCTCACGACCATTCACTCCCACGAGTTCTGACGGCTCGTAGCCGAGCATGGCCGCGCCGGCACGGTTTATTTCCACAATCTCATTGTGTGAGTTTGCAAGGATGTATCCGACGGCAGACTGCTCAAACAATGCCCGAAAGCGTTGCTCACTTCTCTGCAATGAGACCTGTGCCTCGCGCCGCTGCGTAACGTCACGATAACTCAGAATAATCCCGGCGATGTTGGGGTCGTTGAGCCGGTTGGTCGCATCATACTCAATCCACCGATACTGTCCGTCGGCGTGCTGGTAACAACACTCGCCCCGCATCTGCCCGTCTTTTGTGGCAAGTACGGCGCTGAGCTCCGCTAAAACCGCCGAACGGTCATCCGGATGCACCTTGTCAAAGGCGCTGTGGCCCACCAACTGCTCCGGCTTCCACCCGAACAGGCGCTCGGCATTTGGACTCTTGTACCGGTTCACGCCCTCGGCGTCCAGAATTGCAATGACCTCGCTGATATTGGCTATGAGGGCCTCACAGGGAGGCCGTGGCTCGGACGCGGGCGAGGATGCGCTCTCGCGTCCCTGATCTGGCCCAAGATTGTTTTTCACGTTCTTACCTTCCGCCGTAAATGTAACACCACCGATGGTAATGTAACATCTAAATCGCAGTCTCACCAGGGGAGTCAAGGTACGGTAGGGACACGTCCGGGAGCGGGCACACATTTCGCATACACCCTCTGACTCGTGTAAGCTAATGACACTTAAGTGGTATTATCGTACATCACCCGGATACTCCTTCATAATCTGTTCTACAGTCAATGACAGAACGGCGCCTACTTGACAGGAGAATTGTCTCCAGGATAGATTCAATGGTGTCGCCCGGGTGGTGAAATTGGTAGACACGCTAGGTTCAGGGTCTAGTGGCCGTAAGGCTGTGCTGGTTCAAGTCCAGTTCCGGGCAGAAAAAAACCGAGTACCTTCATGGTGCTCGGTTTTTTTATTCTTAGATCAGGAACTGGACTTGAACTAGATGGAATGCGACCACCCCATGGAGACGAAGCGCTCGTCCCATACGGCAGCAGCCGAAGCCATCCGGCCCATATTGCACTTGACGCCTCAGTCTGGGTGAACGACAATCAGCACAGCTGTAACGGTGTTCACGGGGGCGTTATGTCTGAATCTACAAGAAAACACATCCTCCTTGTTGAAGATCAAGTCCTCATCGCCATGACGGAAAAAATGCAACTTGAGAAGTATGGGTACGCGGTCCGAACCGTCACAAGCGGTGAGAAAGCCCTGGACGCAGTCAAAGAATTCCCCGATATCGACCTGATTCTCATGGACATAGATCTGGGCAACGGGATTGATGGCACCCAAGCCGCCGAGATGATCTTGAGAGACCATGATCTTCCTGTAGTGTTCCTCTCATCCCATACCGAGCCGGAAATTGTTGAGAAAACCGAGAAGATTACCTCCTATGGGTACGTTGTCAAGAATGCGGACGCCACCGTCCTTGATGCGTCAATCAAGATGGCGTTCAAGCTGTTTTGCGCAAACAGAAGACTGTCAGAAGAGCTGGCGGAGCGCACACGGATAGAGATTGGCTTACAAGAAAGTGAGGAAAAGTTCAGAGCCTTATTCGAAAAGGGGCCTATTGGAGTGGCGTACCATGAAATGGTCTATGATGATACCGGAAGAGCCATAGATTATCACTTTCTTGATGCCAACATGAGCTACATAGAACTGACCGGCGTCGACCCACGGGGAAAGCGTGTAACAGAGGCATTTCCGGGGATTGAGAATGACCCCTTTGACTGGATCGGTACATTTGGACGGGTGGCCAATACCGGTGAACCGATTCGCTTTGAGCAATATTTGCAACCCAATGAGCGTTGGTACGACTGCGTCGGATATCAGGTCAAGCCAGGTTTTTTTGTCGCGGCCTTTGTGGAGATTAGCGAACGCAAGCGAATGGAGACAGAGCTGACCGAGAGCATGACGCGCTACGAGAACCTGGTCACGCTGATACCCGTAGGCATCTACATCTTCTGGATGCGAGCAAGCGGGAAGGTGGAGTTTGAGTACGTCAGCGACCGATGGTGCGAGATCCACCGGGTGCGCAGGGAAGATGTTCTGCGAGATGCTGCGGTGGCGGATAATCTGGTGCATCCCGATTACCGGGAGAGTTTTCGTGAACGCAACCGTGCAGCTGCGCGTGACCGGAAGCCGTTCCACTGGGAGGGTCGGTTTAGTGTGGGCAACGGTGAACTGCGTTGGCTCCGTATTGAATCAACTCCCGTCGTGCTTGAGAACGGCGACATTCGCTGGTTTGGTGTGACGCAAGATGTTACCGAGCGCGAGCAGGCGCAGAAGGAGATCCAAAAGCAACTCGACGAAAAAGAACTGCTCCTGCGAGAGGTCCATCACCGGGTCAAGAACAATATCGCAAATGTTGAAAGCCTGCTGTCACTGCAGGCAGGGTCAACAGCAAACGCTGAAGCGCGGGCCATGCTGCAGGATGCAATCTCCCGGGTTCAAAGTATGCGGGTTCTTTACGATAAGCTAGTGCTCAGCAAGGATCTTCATGAGGTATCCGTCAAGAGCTTCGCAGAGGGCCTCATTGACTCGCTTGTCATGTTTTTTGATCCAGAGAACCGCATACGCATTCAGAAGCAGCTTACGGACTTCACCATTTCGGCAAAGCAGGCAACCACTGTCGGCATAATTCTCAATGAGCTTCTGACCAATGTCTTCAAGCACGCCTTCGGCAACCGGGAAAACGGGATAGTAACTGTCTCTATTGACAAGGAAGAAAACGAGGTTTCGCTCGTCATTGAGGATAATGGAGTTGGCTTTGACGAAAGAGCCTTCGCACATGAATCACCCGGACTTGGGTTTACGATTGTGAAGATGCTGGCCGAACAATGTAATGGAACCTACAGCCTGTCCAATGACAATGGAGCCAGGAGCCTTGTGCGGCTGCAGATATAGTTCTGCAGGACGGTTTTTGAGATCTGAAACGATTGACAACAGAACCTCTACTCTAAACGCGCTATGAGTTCACTGAGCTGCTCGCGGCTTAGACCGGTTGCTTTCAAAACTATGTCTTCATCAACCCCAAGCTCAATCATCTTGGCGGCGGTTTCGGTACGTTCCTCCGCCCGTCCCTGTTCAAGTCCCGCCGCACGGCCGCGTTCCTCGCCGTCCAGGATCATCTGCGCGCGGTCACGCACCCAACGTTCATGCTCCAGGCTTGCATAGAACGCATCCTCGTCACTCAGGAAACTCCGGTACTTTTCATCTGCCCGCGCGATCATGGGCTCTTGTTCCTTGATCTTTTTCATCACCACGTCCTCCGTGCCTGCCCTA
>SLAA01000137.1 GCA_007127105.1 Spirochaetales bacterium
CGTAACTGAAGACGATCCTCTCGGTTCAGGCGTGCAGTAACCTCGGCACCGGAGTTGTTAATTCTGGCTATGAGGTCGCCGACCGTGTCGGTTGGGTTGTACTGTACATCTACAGTTCCATCCGCACTCGGCAAGGTAATCACCCCGGATAGTCCTATTTGCTGCTCGTTCTGAAGGCGGTTTGCACCGTTTATTCTATGCAGGTAGGTCGAGTCGAAGGCCCCGTCCCCAGTTGAGTCATAGTTTCCCAAGGCGTTGATGACAGCCTGGTGTTCTACAAAGAAGTCGTTGCCGCTCTCCCCATCCAGCCCATAGCCATCTCTATGGATCTCGTTTACCAGATCTATAAAGGTAATGGTCATGGTGTCGAGTTTTTGCAACTCTTCCCGTACATCGCTATCCCGGAGTTCCTGGAGCGCGAACAATTTACCCCCACGGAACTCTGCCGTCTCATCACTATGCGACCATCGCACCCTGGAGAAGCCTTCGTTGGCTGGTTCGGCCTCAAGCTCAAAGGGTCGCGAGATTCCACCCTGCACAATATGGAAACCCGAGGTGTGGATGTTAAACTCATCTGGGTCACGTGTGTCGGTGGTAATATTAATGAGCTTGGAAAGATCCTCTACCAGGACATCCCGCCGATCGAGCAAGTCGTTCGGGTTGTCGCCCGCAGCCTCGGACTTAACTATTTCCATGTTGATATCGGCGATATCCCGAATCAGGACATTCACGTCGCGCACCGTTGCGCGAATCTCGTCGTCAAGCATTTCACGCAGTTCGTGAAGGGATCGACTCCGCTGGTGAATACCTTCTATGAGTGCCTCTCCGTTGCGTACAACCGCTGCACGGGATGCACCCTGCTCCGGCAGCATGGCAAGCTCCTGCCAGCCGTCCCAGAACTGATCCATAAGGGAGCGCACCGACAGGTTGGTGGGTTCGTTATACACCTGCTCGAGCATCATCACGTACTTGTCGCGACTTTCCCAGTACCCCTCACCATTTGCCTGCGAGACAATGCGCCCCTCAAGTATCATGTCCTTGAGACGCTCAACACGAGCAACCTGGACCCCCTGCCCTACCTGTCCCGGGCGCTCGGCGCGGTTGAGTTGCGGCCGGTAAATTGGGTGAGTGGCCTCCATCTGCACGCGCTGCCTGCTGTAGCCACGAACCGAGGCGTTGCTGAGGTTGTGACCCGCGGTCGTTAACGCACGATTATGTGCATTTAGACTGCGTTTGCCAATTTCTATGCCCGAAAAGGTAGACTGCATTCCATTCCCCTACAGTTGATGATCCAAAACAAGAGCACGACGATCTGCGCTCGCGGCGCTACCGTTACGCGAATAGTGCTTGCCCTTATGGCTGGGAAAGAGCTCTTCCAAAAAGGCCTGGGTCGTTTCAGCTGCGGCATTGACGTATGATTGCAGCCCATAGGTAGCCGACTGCACCGTCATGACAGCAATTTTCAGCTGCCGGTAGAGCTCGGTGAGTTCGGTACGGTCCGCAAACGGGGCAAGTTGCAGAATGTCCAGCAAAGCGACCCCGACATCACTCTCGGACTCAGCAAGCTCCTCGGAGAATGAAGAATCTGCGAACTCCGCAAGGCAGTCTCGCCGCGTTTCCTCGGCATCCATAACTCTGGAACTCCAGTAGTCAAGCTCATGAAGCTTCGTTTCCAACTGTGACCAGTTGCGTTCCATGACGGCATTACGTATAAGACGCTCGAGCTCCGCTACCCTTTCCAGAGCCTCGATCTCGGCGCGAAGAGTCTTTTTTAGTGGTTCAACGGATAGTTTCATCTATATCCTCCATGGTGGCCGCAGATAGTACCGGCCGTCTTATTTATTCTCGGCCTTATAGCGGCCTCGATTAAGTCGTTTCGTTGGGCGATGACAAATGCGTTTCGTTGCGTGTATACTTCGAGCAACAGAGGAAAATGTACATGTTTCGATTCTCACACCGCACATTTGGCGCATTTCTCATACCAGCAACCAGTTTTCTGTTGCTCCTGACCTTTGGTCTCTTCATTGCGACGCCTATCCTGGCTCAAGAGGCTCCTTTCGGCGGTCTAAACCTCCATGATGAGCCGGTAGAAGATATCGTTGAGAGAATTCTGTCCCAACTCAGCTCTGAAGAAATGGTGGGCCAAGTATTCCTCCTCGGATGGCAGGGGGAAGGGCCGAGCGACACCATAATGGACTGGATCAGGCGCCGCAATCTTGGCGGGGTCAAGATCTTTGGCTGGAATGCAGATCATATTCCTACGCTTGTTAACTCTATTCGCACAATGCAGGCTGCGGCACTCGGCAGAAACGGAATTCCTTTGTTCACCGCCACGGACCAGGAAGGTGGGTGGGTCCGCCATGTGCGCGGCAACACCGCAATCACTCCCGGAAACATGGCAATTGGAGCTGGGGGGCTACCGCAGGATGCGTACCTGAGCGGATACCATATCGGTAAGGAGCTCAACGCGCTAGGAATTAACATGAACTTCGCTCCGACGGTGGACTTGTACACAAATCCGGAAGCAGTGGTGATTGGTCCTCGCGCCTTTTCAGATGATCCTGTGCAGGCGGGAATCCTGGGTGCGGCATTCGCCCGAGGCCTCGCAGACACCGGAGTACTGGCGACTGGTAAGCACTTCCCTGGACATGGAAACGCGGACGGTGACTCGCACGGGGTGCTTCCGGTACTCAGTGAGACCCTGGAGGAGCTCCGAGAACGAGAACTGGTGCCCTTTCGCATAATGATCAGGGAGGGTGTCCCAGCAATGATGTCCGCCCACCTAGCGTTCCCCGCCATAGACCCTGGCGGAACTCCAGCTTCACTTTCATCCCGTTTTCAACGTGATATTCTACGCGATGAGTTGGGGTTTGAAGGAATAATTATTACAGACGATCTCTACATGGGTGGAGCTACAGTTTACCAGGCGCGCACTGGCCGTAGTTTTGCGGAAATTTGCCTTGAGGCGCTTATAGCTGGCAATGACATGATTATGCTGTCGCGCACACCAGCAATTAACGACGCAATCTGGCGAGTGGTGCATAATCGCTATCTTTCGGACCCCGAGTTCGCCGAGACCATTCGAAACTCGGTGCGCCGTATTCTGCGAGCAAAGGTGACGATGCTCAAAGCGGATAATCCAGTGCCGGTATTTCCCGATATCGCAGAGGCCAACAAAGTACTGGGGAACGAAGACGGACGGGAGTTCTTCTTTCAAAGTGCTGCCCGTGGTGTGACTGTGCTTCGTAACGGTGCGCTCCCCATAGATCCGGCGAACGGCAACCGCATTCTCCTGGTAGGAAACAACCCACGCTTTTTCTCCGTTGGGAGACGATTCTACCCCAACGCCGCCGAGTTGAGACTGAATAATATCAATCCTGCCTTCTCTACCGCGGCCGACCGCGAAATGGTTCCCAGAATAGCCTCCAACTATGACACGGTAATATTCAACGTCTCCAGTCTCAATACCTTTGAGGTTGTGTCACAGCTCCGAGATATGGATCTTGAGGTAGTGGTGTTGTCGGTCTTAAGTCCAAGTCGTGTTCGCGATTTAGACTGGGTTGGTGCTAAAGTAGCCGTCTACGGTTGGGGCAACGAGTCATTTGAGAGCGGTTTCGCCGTCCTGCGTGGCGACTTCACCAGCGCTGGTACGCTCCCGTTGAACTGGCAGGAAAACCTTGATCAACTGGACTGAGTTCCGCCATGCTCGGAGGTAATTAGTGCCCTGGTTTGCTGCTCGTACGCCTTTGGCACTTTCACGGGTTGAAGAGTTTGTAAGATCCAACGAGTGGAGCTGTGCTTCCGTTGGCGCGCAGCTTCGTCAACGAACCCCGCTCGACATGCTGAAGAGACGCACACGTTTTGAGTACTTCACATTGGACGGCGAGAACGGTTCCGTTCGGGCTATTAGCATGGAGAACAGTTTTGGTTTCCGATATCCGGTGTTGAGTCAAACCGCAATCGATGCCGGAGCTGCTGTGGAACTCGGAAGCCGAAGCCCAACCTCCGGACGCCGTTCCATGACTATCATGGGGAGAGAGCAGGCCGTCTGCGGCGTTGAAGACTCGGTCCGACTGGCATTTGGTAGAGAGCCCAAGTACCGTGTCGAATACTATCTCATGACACGGCCAGAAGGATCGGTGCTGGAAGCCAGAAGCACCGTTGCCGAACACTGTCATTTCCACCGGGCCGATTCGCGACATACAGACCAGCTCTTGGCCATGCAGATTGCCTACGAAGAGGAAGAAGTTGTAGTCGACGGTAGGCATGTTGATCCCCAAGCAACCCGGTTTCATCTGCGAGACGACCTACGTGAACAAATTGTGTTTTTTGCAAGCTACGAAGACCGTGCAGTCGCGAAGGCCGGAACCAACGCCCGGGGTTTCACGTACGACCAAATTGGCGGAGTCTATACCGAACCTGCCCTGCGTGGAAAAGGAATAAGCACCGCTCTGATGCAAATTCTCCTAAACAGTATCACCGAGTCGAAAAAAAATGCGGTTCTTTTTGTAAAAAAGGCCAACAAATCGGCAATTGCGGTGTATGATCGACTAGGGTTTGAGACGAAAGACGGCTTTATAATCTCTTATTATCAATGACTGAGTTTGCGCCCAACGAACGCCGCTGGAGAAGATCAATTAAAGAACAACCGTTGCAAATTCTGATGATCAGCAGTGAGTCGGTACCTTTTGCTAAATCTGGCGGCCTCGCCGACGCAGTTTCGGCACTTGCAGCCACACTGCGCAGACAGGGCCATGACGTACGTGTGCTGCTTCCCCGTTACGGCCATATCAACACATCCATACTACAAAAGCGCACCGAGACCATTCCGGTGCCTTTTGGCGAACACGGCGAACACTGGGTTGGAATGTACCAGGCGCTCCTTGATACCGGAGTTCCGGAACGCCCTCTTCCCGTCTACTTTGTTGACCACGCGGGGCTGTTTGGACGCACCGGCATTTATACCGACCCAAATAATGGTGACTACCCCGACAACTGCGCACGCTTTGCGTTGTTGGCACGCTCTGCTTTTCAGTTATGCCGCTTACTCGACTGGATCCCAGATATTATGCATGCCCACGACTGGCCCGCTGCAACGAATGCGGTGTATCTACGACATCTGGAAAACACCGGTGCTTTTGCCAATACCGCCTCGGTACTGACTATTCACAATCTTGGGTACCAGGGTGTTTTTCCTCGCCATGACTATATGCAACTGGGCCTTGCGCCGGAACTTTATGAGGAGGCGGAGTTTGAGTTCTTTGGCCAGGTGAACTTCCTTAAGGCTGGGATCTACAACGCCGACATGCTGGTGACTGTTTCAAAGCGCTATGCTGAGGAAATTCAGCAGCCCGAGTTTGGTTTTGAGCTTGACGGGCTCCTCCGACAACGTAGTGACCGGCTGCTTGGAATACTTAACGGTATTGATGAACGCCTCTGGGATCCGGAAGCCGATCCGTACCTGAGCCATCCATTCTCGGTGAACAACCTTGCAGGCAAACA
>SLAA01000112.1 GCA_007127105.1 Spirochaetales bacterium
GCGGCCAGTGGTCGGCGGTGGCCGCTGGTGGCCGCTGATGCCGCCGCTGCTTGGCGGCCAGCCGCCGCCGGTGCCAGTTTCAAAGCCAGGCCTACTTCTTGTCAGGCTTCTGCTTTGGTGCTGGCTTCTTGCTCGCCTTCCCAGATGAATTTTTTCCATTAGCAGCGGCTGCACCGTCTGCGTCCGCAGCCGCGCTCATGGCCTCGGCAGTCTTGTTTGTCACCAGCTTGACCGACTTAAGCGCCTTGGTAGACAAACGAACTCCCGCCGCACGCACGCCTTTAATGAGGTAGTCCTCAATCCGGAAACCCTCTTCCAACACGCGCAACTGCGGCTTGGGTTTGTAACTCAATACCACACTCAAGTCTTCACGCACCGTCAGCTTGAGAATCTCCGCGCCGTCAGGAACCAAGTCGTAGGTCTTGGCCAGAATATACTGCTCAATCCGACATCGCTTTATGTAACTCGAACCATCCTTGTTCCGGTACACTACCGAGAACACGAGCTGGGACAGTTCGTCTTTATCGGCTGGCCCGCAGTACAGCATTCCCTTGCCCACAAACAGTTTCTCCGGGACATCAATGACGTTGTAGGTACCACCAGCACGGATGACGAGCACACGGTCGTACGGGGATGCCTCAAAAAGCACCTTGCCTCCGCTGATTCCGTGCCCCAAATAACCCGTTTCTTCGTCATAGCGCAAGCCGAGGTTTCGCTGAGCAGCCTCCCGGGCATCGACTTTATCAAACCGGGTAATCTCAGACTTACGGGTGAAGGACTCTGCAAAGCCCTGGCTCAAGGTGTCAAGATAGGCAAGGGTATACGCTCTCAGATTTGAAAGATGCTCCTTGATCTCGGCAAGCCGGTCCTTAATCTCACGCATCTCGCGTTTAGCCTTGTTAATGTCGTAAAGCGATATACGCCTAATAGCAATCTTCAATAGCCGCTCGATATCCTCCTCGGTTACGGTGCGCTTAATCTGAGACTGAAAAGGCTTGAGTCCGTCGAACACGGCCTGCGTGACCGCATCACTGGTCGTCTGCTCCTCAATATCCTTGTAGATGCGCTCCTCAATGAAGATCTGCTCCAGGGTGCGCGCGTGGAGTCGGTCACGCAATCTACCTTGCTCAATTTCAAGTTCACGCTTAAGGATCTCGGTCAGTCGCCCAGCCTGATACTGAATGACTTCAGTGACGGTGAGCGAGACCGGAGCTCGATCACGAATGACGAGCAGGTTCACCGAGATTGCATACTCACAGTCAGTGAAGGCATAGAGTGCATCCACGACCTCTTGAGTATGAACGCCACGCGCAAGCTTTATCTCAATCTCTACGTTCTCAGTTGTAAAGTCCGAAATCGAGGCAATCTTAATCTTGTTCTTGCGAGCCGCCGCCTCAATGGACGCAATCAGGCTCTCGGTAGTGGAACCAAAAGGCAGTTCCCGGATTACTAATCGTTTCGCGTCCGAGGTATCCAGGCGCGCTCGCACCAATACCTTTCCCTGCCCATCCTCGTATCCGGAAACATCAAGCAGACCACCACCGGGGAAGTCCGGATACAAGGTGAAAGAATCACCACGAACTGCGGCCTTCATGGCCTGAATCGTTTCCAGCAGGTTGTGCGGCAGGATCTTGGTGGACATTCCAACCGCAATACCCTCGGCCCCGAGCAGCAGCACATAGGGCAGCTTGGAGGGGAACACCACCGGCTCCTTGTTGCGGCCGTCGTAAGATGGCTCAAACTCGGTAAGCTCGGGGTTGTACAGAGTCTCTTTGGCGAAGGGAAGCACCCGGCACTCAATGTAGCGCGCTGCCGAGGCATCGTCCCCGGTTGCTATGTTGCCAAAGTTCCCCTGCTTATCAATAAGCAGCTCTTTGTTCGCAAGCACAACCAGGGCAGAGTAGATGGAGGCATCTCCGTGGGGGTGATACTTCATGCAGTGGCCAACGACATTGGCTACCTTATGAAACTTGCCATCATCCATGTCAAAAAGCGAATGCAGAATACGCCGTTGGACCGGCTTGAGGCCGTCGCCGAGGTCGGGTATCGCCCGGTCCTTAATGACGTAGGAGGCGTACTCCAGAAAGTTGGTTTCAAAGAGTGAAGTTACATAAGCCACGAATTCTATCTCCGTTAGCGGCCGCTAGATCAAGTTGTCCATGATGAAGTTGCGCCGGTCGGGGGTGTTCTTTCCCATAAAAAAGGTAAGCGTATCGTGAATACCCTTAAGCGCCTTGATACTCACCCGAACCAGTCTGATATCGTCCCCAATGAACTGGCCAAACTCTTTTGGCGATATCTCGCCCAGCCCCTTAAAGCGGGTGATCTCAGGGTTGGAAATCTGTTCCAACGCTTCGTCACGCTCCTTAGGAGAGTAGCAGTAGCGTGTCACCTGCTTGTTCCGAACGCGAAACAAAGGCGTTTCCAGAATGTAAACCCGGTTTGCCACCACCAGATCCTCAAAGTAGTTCAGAAAAAAGGTTAAGAGCAGGTTTCGAATATGGAAACCGTCGTGATCGGCGTCGGTAGCAATAACTATGCGACCGTAGCGCAAGCCTTCTACATCGTCCTCAATCCCAAGGGCCATCATCATGTTGTAGAGCTCTTCGTTCTTGTAGATCTCGGCCCTCTTCTTGCCATACACATTCTGCGGTTTACCGCGCAATGAGAAAATTGCCTGCGTATACACGTCGCGCGCCGAAACCATAGAACCAGAAGCAGACTGGCCCTCGGTAATAAAAATGGTGCTGTTCTCACCCTTAGGCCCGTCGTCCAAATGGAACTTGCAGTCACGCAGATTAGGAATCTTCAGCGCAATCTTCTTGGCAGCCTCGCGTGCCTCTTTTCTGACAGCCGTCAGCTCCTTGCGCAACCTCTCGTTATGCGCAATCTTGGTTGACAAACGCGTTGCCGCGGTCTTGTTCTTGTGCAGAAAATCTACAATTGCGGTCCGCACCTCGTTCACAATGGGCGTACGCACCTCGGTATTACCAAGCTTGTTCTTTGTCTGGCTTTCAAAGACCGGATTCTGCAGCTTCACCGCAATTGCACCCGCCATGCCTTCTCGCACATCAAGCCCGGAATAGTTCTTCTGGAAGAACTCATTCACGCCCTTGAGTATGCCTTCGCGGAAGGCGCTCTGATGGGTGCCACCATCACTGGTGAACTGCCCATTCACAAATGAGAAATAGGTCTCACCGTAGTTCTCGGTGTGAGTAAACGAGAACTCAAGGTGCTTGCCTTTGTAGTGTGCAATGTCATACATGCGCTCAGTACCGATCTCGGCCTCAAGCAGATCATAAAGGCCGCGCTCAGACTTGTAGATGGATCCGTCAAACTTTATGGTCAGTCCTGCATTCAGGTAGGCGTAGTTCCAGAGCCGTTGCTCAATGAACTCACGGTTGAACTCAAACTCACCGAAAATCTCGGGGTCTGGCCAGAACTCGACATAGGTTCCATTCTTATGCTTTGAGGAGGCTCCCTGCTTCTGCGAGACGAGGTTACCCCGCTGAAACACCGCCTCGCTGAACTTGCCGTCTCTAAAAGCTACAACCCGGAAGTGTTCCGAAAGGGCGTTAACTGCCTTGGTACCCACCCCGTTCAGGCCGACGCTGAACTGAAAGACCTCGTCGTTATACTTGGCCCCGGTATTAATGACCGAGACACACTCAACCACTTTGCCAAGCGGAATGCCTCGTCCGTAATCACGCACCGTAACCAGGTTATCCTTGAACTTCACCTCGACGTTCGATCCGTAGCCCATGATGAACTCGTCGATACTGTTGTCCAGCACCTCTTTCAACAGAATGTATATTCCATCGTCTAGATTGCTGCCATCGCCGAGTCGCCCAATGTACATGCCGGTGCGCAGCCGGATGTGCTCCAGTGAACTGAGTGTCTTGATCTTACTTTCGTCGTATTCATTGCCGCCTGCAGCAGCGCCGGAGCGCTTGGCGCGGGGGGTCGATTTTGTTGGTGTTTTCGCCATAGGTGTCATGTACTATATATCGAAGTATTCCACAGAAAGTAAAGGGGCATAATACGAGGAAGGTGCCAGCCTTTCAGCTGGCACCGTATACTAGTTGGTTGGGACCGGAAGCTCTTCCTGTTTAGGCTTGCTCGCCTTGCCTTGAAAGTGGATCTTGCCTTTGCGCATAGTTACCACAATCTTGTTGCCTTCATCAAAGCGTCCGCGCAGGAGTTCGGTAGAAAGCGGATCCTCAATCTCACGTTGAATTACGCGTCGCAGTGGCCGTGCTCCATACTTCACGTCGTAGCCGGTCTCTATCAGGTAGTCCTTGACCGACTTCTTGACCTCAAGCGTAATGTCCTTGTCGGCGAGCCGCTTTTGAACATCACCCAGAAGGATCTCAAGAATACTTGCAATTTGGGCCATTCCAAGACTGTGGAACACCACGATCTCATCAATTCGGTTAATAAACTCCGGGCGGAACATGCGCTTAAGCTCATTCATAGCCGAGCTCTTAATCTCGTTGTACTCAAGCAACTCTCGTCCGGTCTGAAAACCTACCATGGACTCGCGTGAAATTTCACGAGCACCAGCGTTCGAGGTCATAATAAGGATGGTGTTGCGGAAGCTGACTGTATGGCCAAGGTTGTCCTGCAACTCACCTTCCTCCAACACCTGGAGCAGGATATTGAACACATCCGGGTGTGCCTTCTCTATTTCGTCGAGCAGGATAACGCTGTAAGGCTTACGCCGAATCTTCTCCGTAAGCAGGCCACCTTCGTCGTAACCGACATATCCAGGAGGCGCACCTACGAGTCGGGACACGTTGTGTTTCTCCATGAAGTCAGACATGTCCAGGCGCACGAGGTTCTGGGCGCTTCCGAACATGAACTCTGCCAGCGTCTTGGCCAGCAGCGTTTTTCCAACGCCGGTTGGTCCCAGGAATATGAAGGACCCAAGCGGCCGTTCCGGTGCGCTCAGACCGGTACGAGACCTGCGAATAGCCGAGGCTACCGCTGCAATTGCCTCATCCTGGCTAATGACGGTTCGGTGCAGTTCATCCTCAATCTGCAGCAGCTTGTCACTTTCACTCTGTGCCAAACGAGCCAGAGGAATTCCGGTAATGTCCGACAGCACATACTGTATGTCCTCACCGTCTACTACGTTCTGCTCGGTCTTCAGCGTGACTTTCCACTGACTCTTGACCTCTTCCATCTTCTCCTTGAGCTGGTTCACCTCGTCACGGATTGCCGCGGCGCGTTCATAGTTCTGGGAGTTAACCAGGGCCAGTTTCTCTGCGTTGAGCTTCTCTATCTGAGATTCAATGTCTGCTAACTCGGTAGGACGCACGCTGTTGTTTATACGCTTTCGCGCACCTGCCTCGTCTAGTAAGTCTATTGCCTTGTCTGGCAGAAAGCGGTCGGCAACATAGCGCCTGGAAAGCATAGCCGAAAGCTCAAGAGCGCCCGGAGTGTAGGAAACATTGTGGTAATCCTCGTAGCGGGTCTTGATTCCGCGCAGAATCTCCAGCGTTTCCTCCACCGAGGGTTCCTCTACATAAATGCTCTGAAAGCGTCGCTCAAGTGCGGCGTCTTTTTCCACGTATTTTTTGTACTCGTTCAGAGTGGTGGCACCTATGCACTGCATCTCACCCCGTGACAGAGCAGGCTTGAGCATGTTCGAGGCATCAACCGCGCCTTCTGCACCACCGGCACCAATAATGGTATGGAGCTCATCAATGAAGATAATGACGTTTCCAGCCGCAACAATCTCCTTCATTACCCGCTTGAGCCGTTCCTCAAACTCACCGCGGTACTTGGTACCGGCAATAAGGGAGGCCAAGTCGAGCGTCATTACACGTTTGCCCAGCAGAACATCTGGCGCAGTGTTGTCTACAATACTCTGTGCAAGACCCTCCACAATGGCGGTCTTACCCACTCCTGGTTCACCAATGAGCACCGGGTTGTTCTTTGTGCGGCGAGCGAGGATCTGAATCACCCGCGCAATCTCGCGATCACGGCCCACAACTGGGTCGAGCTTGCCGTCACGAGCGTACTGAGTAAGATCGCGCGAAAACTCGTCGAGAGTCGGGGTTGTTTTCTTCTGTTGCTGACTTTGACCGGGCTTTCGTTTGGCTCCGGCAGGCGGCGCGCCAGCCGTCTGCGCTTGCGGTTCTGCACCTTGCGAGCTGGCGGTACTTCCCGAGAGCTCGGCGATGACGTCACGCAACATTTCAATAGTTATGTCCAACTTGCCAATGTACTTGGCCGTCTCACCGTCGCTCTCCCTTCCACAAGCAAGAAGCAGGTGTTCTGTTCCAATGTACTCATGGCCAAGGTTTCGCGCTTCCTCAGCCGAGTCCTCAAGCACTTTACGTCCTCTTGGAGATGGCGGAACGTCGCCCAGAATGAACCCACCACGCTTGCGAGGGATTGAGTTCTCAATCTCAACAATCATTTTCTGTGGATCAATGCTCATCTTTTCGAGTGCCTTGAAGCCAAGTCCACCGCCCTCTTTGAGGAGCGCCAGAATGATATGTTCAGGCAGAAGCTGGTCCGAATGAAACCGCTTAGCCTCATCTTGCGCGAGGATTGTCAGTACCTTTTGCGCCCGTTGTGTTAAACCCTTAAACATCGATCAATCCTCCTCGGCAAAGTTAAACTCAATCCAGTGTTTCTCTGACAAGTTCAGCTCGCCGCTTGTTTACCTCTTCTTCATCTATGTCCGATGTATCGGCCTCGGAAATCAACCTTATTACATGTGACCGTTGTCCAATAAAGAACAGCTTAGTCACATCCTTTAGCGAAATCCGTGACGACAGACCAGAGGCTACCCCAAACCGTATCAAGGAGAGCAGCTCAAAGAGCTCTTCATCGGAAAGCTCCTTAACACCGGATAGCCGTGCGAAAGCAGCCTTAACGGCCCTGTTTACCTCCTCGGAGCGTTCCCCAAGCAGGCGTTCTCTTGCTTTCCTCTCATAATGTACCAACATGACTAGGCAATCTTCAAGCCGATCGATCAAGGATCGTTCGGAAAGTCCCAAAGTTACCCTGTTTGATAATAAAAACATGGCTGCTCGTGATCTTCCGTCGGCATCGGGGAAGCGTTTGAGCCCCACCTCGGGCGGAAAGTTCGCCTCCACTACCTCTGCAAGCTCCCCTAGTTCGGTCAGTGCCGGAAGGTGTAACATAGCCGAAACGCGCATGGCGGTGCCGCTATTTGCTATTTCACTACTGAGATAGCCCCAACGGAGCGACACAGCATACCCAAGCTGATCTTCCAGTTCACCGTCCAGTCGATCCGCCGCTTCATAGGCCGCTTCAAGTCTGTTCCCGGACTGGAACGAAACAATTCTGACGTGGTCTTGTTCGTTCAGCACAAGCGCCAGGCCTTCATCACTACTTATGTAGACCGAGGAGTCTGGGAACGCGGCGGGTGGACTCGACAGCAGATTCCGCTCTACGAAAACTCGCCTTTCGAGAGTTGCACCGCCACCAAGACGTGGTGCCCGAAAGACTGTGGGCGAAGCTTCAACAGCCCTCTCAACTTTGCGACGCACCTCGGCCGACTCTTCCGGAGTTAAGGACGCAGGAAACGGGTAACCGTCAATATTGCGTGACAATCGGACGCGCGAGGACACCACGACATCCTCGTCTGGGCCGGAACCGCTGAACCAACTGTCTACGCGGGGTTCGTCACTGGGAATAATCACTCTTGTGGCTCCTCAGAAGGCTCCTTCATTGAGCCAACCTCGTCAAATCGCCTGAGGCGGTCACGAAGAAATGCCGCTTCTTCATAGTCCTCGTCCGCGAGCGCGGCATCAAGCTCGCCCTGTATTCTAGGCTTGTCAAAGAATATTGACTTATAGGGAGCGAGCCGGCGAGGTATACGCCCCTGGTGTGCCGGAACGGGGATGAGCCGTGACAAGGCTCCTGCAATTTGGCGTTCAAAAACCTCGTAACACTCGGGACAGCCAGCACGTCCGGTACGCCGCAGGTCGTCATAGCTTCGCATGCAACCTGGGCAGATCAAGCGCGTCTCGGTGTCGTCTCCGACTGCGGTTCCACGCAGAAGTACCGAGTACAACTCTCCGGGTGTATAGGCAGCATCACGGCGTGAGATTCCTAGTTCGGCGGCACAACTCTTGCACAGATGTATTTCTTGAGCTTCCGATCCGGCGCTCAGGTGAACCTTAACATCGGCACGCGCTGCACCACAGCTACGACATTTCATGAACTCCTCCCATTGGGATATTGTAGCGGGTTTTGCAAAAGAATTCATTCCTTCGGCGGCGCCTAATGCCGCCGAATGACCTCAATCGGACGAATAGCACCAGCGCGACGTGCCGGAAAGTACGAGGCAAGCGTGGAAAGGAGAACCGTCAGCACGGCGGCCAGAATCAGCTCAGCCGGCTGCAGAACTATGGGTATTTCCTCAAGGTAGAACTCCGCCGTCAGGAGCTCAATCGAAGCAAAACTCCGTCCGACGAATGGCGCAGCCAAAAGTCCGGTCAAGTACAGGACGCCGTTGACCGCCTGTTCAATGAGGCGGAGCACTGCGTTAATGTTGACAGCGGCCAGAATTCCAACCGCCATCCCGAGCACCGCTCCAAATACGCCGGATACAAACCCTGCAAACAAGAATATCAATACAATACCGCGTGGTGATGCGCCGGTGCTCTTGAGGATTGCGATCTCGTGCTCTTTTTCCAGCACCATGAGAACGAGTGCCGACGAAACATTCACCGCCGCCACGCAGACAATGAGAAACATAATAAATATCAACAAGTTTTTCGTCGTTTGAAAAGAGACGTAGCGTGACTGCTCAAGCTGGTACCAACTAAACACCCGCACACCGCTACCAAGACGGCTTCTGATCTCGCTCAGGGCGGTGCTGCTTGGGATTTCTGTTTCGAGTCCCATTAACGAGGCGACCCCCCGGAAGACCGCGTTTGGACTATACAGGGGATTCTGTATAGCAAAGGGCTCCTCAACTTTCACACCCAGGATCTGGTTTGCTACCCCCTCGGACAGCAGTGTGAGTCCACGTTCAAAGGGTATGAAAACCCACAACCGATCAAGCTCTTGATACCCTGTTGCAACAACTCCCTTTACTACAAAGCTTGCCGGACGAGGCAGAAAGCCGCCCGAGGGACTTGGCCGAACGGTTACAATACGAACACTGTCCCCTACCGACAAACCAAAGCGCGAAGCCAGGTCAACCCCAATGACAATTGAGTTGGCCTCTTCCAGATCAAAGGCTCCCTCACGCACCTCGACATACTCGGCAAATCCAAGGTCCTCACGATACAACTCTGGCGAAACCGCGCGTACAGTGACCCCCGAGCGCCCTGCAGGAGTCTGCAATAGGCCCAATCCCTGCCGCTCCACCGCAACCGTCGTCACCCCCGGGACATCCTTGGCAACACGCCGCAGTTCGTGAATCTCGTCGCTGCTCAGGCGCGAGGACAAGAGAACCTGCCCGTGGTAGGTGCCGGTTTCAATGAACCGCGCAGTTATCCCTGCAATCATGCCGTCGGCAACCTGAAGCACCACAATCAGCGGCACCAAACTAAGAGCCACAATCAGAACGGCAGATCGAATCCGAGCTCCCTTGCCGAGGCCCACGCCAAAGAGATAGCGCATTGCAATGAGCAGAGAAGCTGCAACTCTCATGCGGTGTACAAACTACCTTGCTCAAGATGAAAGCGCCGGTCGCCCGACGCAGCAATGCCCGCATCATGAGTAACCATAATGAGAGTTTTTCCGAAACCGCGCACCAGCTCAAAAAGGGTGTCCTGCACGGCGCGACTGTTGCGCTCATCTAAATTGCCGGTAGGTTCATCTGCAAGTACGATATCGGGGTCATTCATGAGAGCACGAGCCAAGGCAATGCGTTGTCGTTCGCCACCCGAAAGCTGGGTCGGATAGTGTTCGGCGCGTGCGCTCAGGCCAACCTGATCCAGTAGATGTGCCGCTCGTTCCCGCGCTGCGGCGCGAGTGAGGCCAGCCATATAGCCCGGCAACAGGATATTTTCCAGTGCGTTGAAGTCCTTAAGCAGATAATGGAACTGAAAGACTAGACCCACCACACGCCGTCTATACTCGGTGAGCCCTTCCTCGTCGAGGGCTTGCACCGCATAGCCTGCAACATCAACCGAGCCTGAACTGGGTGTCTCAAGACCTCCAATGATGTTCAGCAACGTAGTTTTGCCGCAGCCACTCTCCCCAGTTATTACGGTCACCAGTTTCTCGGGTAGTTTGAGATCTATGGAGTTGAGAATGACCAGTTCTTCACTTCCTGAGAGAAAGCGCTTAGCTACTCCCTTGAGCTCAACCAGGCTCTCGTTTCGCTTGGTTGATTCTTGTTCCTGTGAGTTGTGAACCATAGCTAATCAACCGTCCTTACACTATGCTGGTGCCCGCAGCCTGCTGTGAATCTGTACCCCTGTCTATTACTCATCTCGAAGCACCTCGGCTGGCTTGATCCAGGCTGCGCGAAGCGAGGCAAAATACCCAGCCGAAGCAGCTGAGGCCACTGCTGCAAGAAAGACACCAAGAACCTCGCCAAACAGCATGTGACTCGGCACCTCCATGATATAGAAGTGCTCCGGTGAGAAAAAGGGAACCGGCGAAGCTCCGCCACCTCCCACAAGAGATACTACCACGGCGAGCCCACCGAGAGCGAGTTCAGCCGCCGCAAACACACCGTTGATGTTCTGCGAAACAAATAGGCCCAGGGCGGTTCCAATGAATGCGCCCAGCACTCCAATCATAACGCCCTCAACAACGAAAACCAGTTGCACCGCCTGGGGCGGCGCGCCCAAGGCCTTGAGCACCGCAATCTCTTCCGAACGTTCCACAACACTGCGTCGTAGCGCCTGATAAATATTGACTGCAACCACCAGAAAAATGAGTCCAATAAGAAACATGAGCACCGTCTTCTCTACCCGCAAGGCTCCAAAAATGGCCCGGTTAAAGTCGCGCCAGGACAACACCTGATCAGCGTGAATTCCGAGCTCGCCAGCAATCTGCTCACGCATCCGAATATCATTAAAGCGATCATTGAGCTTTATACCCCAGGTTAGCTCATCTCCCGCGCCGAACATCGACTCGGCCTCCTGCAGCGAGATGAACCCCCATGAGCGGTCATACTCCAGGAAGCCACTGTAGAAAACTCCACGCACCTGAAACTGCACCTCTCGTGGATTGCGCAGTGCAGCATCACCAGAACCCAGGTCCAGAAAGGTAACGGTGTCTCCTACACGAACCCCAAGATGGCGAGCGAGCTGTGATCCTATTACCAACGACCCGTGCGAGGTGAGAGAGAACTCACCTGATACCATCTCTATACGCTCTGCAATGCCGGGATCAAGATCCATCACGTCTACCGGGACACCCCGAAGAACAACAGCCTGGGGCTGCTCGAAGAAACCACGTGCTATGGTCTGCAGCTCGATAAAGGGAAGCACGGTGCGAACTCCAGCCCGACGGCTGAGATCCAGCGGCGATGCATCGCTTTGCAGTTCGGCGCCCGATATACGCAGGTGATAGGAGTTGATCTCAAGAATGTCCTCAATGGTGTCCAGTTGAAAGCCGTTCATGACGGCCAGCACTGCGGTTAAGGTCATGACGCCAACCGCAATGCCGCTCACCGAAAGGATTGAGGCGGTGTATCCCTTTTCTCGCCGTCGAGTGCGGAAGTGCCGCTGGGCAACAAAGAACATCCAGGCCCCGCGTGGTGCCCGCCCCTGAGAGGGGGAACCTTGTCTACTGCCGAATATACTCACTCAAACTCCCGGGTCCGAACAACCTGTCCATTCTGGAGAACTTCCTCCCGTAGACGTCGGTCGTCACGATAATAGGAACGCAAAACCTCGGCACCGCCACGAAAGAGCACATCGACATATTCATGTGTGTCCGTGTACTGTCGCTCTCTTTGAAGTTGACCGTTGCGCAGATACTGTACTCTCTGCAACTCACCGTCTTCATTGTAGGTAAATAGTTCCTGCAATCCGGCCGAACGCCCACGACCCCTGCGCTCAAGCAGTAGACCATCGGCATAGCTGTAGGCGAAGCCACGCTCGAAAACTCCAGCATGATACTCCGCTTCTTCAAGGATATCGCCGCCCGCCGTGTATTTCCGAACGATCTCTCGGTCACGCTCGTGATCAATCTCACGAATGGTAGACGCAAAGCTATCTGATGGGGAGTCATACACATAGAAGGTACTCACCACACGCGCACCTTCAAGGTACTCCACTTCATCCACGGTGCGCCCATACTCATCATAGCGCACTCGGATATCTCTATGGAGGCCTTCGTGATACTCCTCCAGCAAGCGCCCTTCCAGGACTGCATAGTGCGCGTTGCGCTTTATCCCGGCCCCGTCAACCGTCCGTACCGTCCTGAGTTCTCCCCTTGGACCATACTGAAACTCATCCCTGCGTGCCAACTCACCGGCGGCGTCAAAGATCAGCATCTCAAGAAGCACCCTTCCACGATACCGATACTCTCTTCTCTCTGTCAGCTCAGCTTCCGAAAAGAACTCCTCTGAAATAGGCCGTTGCTCCGAGTCAAGGAGACGCACCACCGCCAGCTCACCGTTGCTGAACTCTTCTTCCCTTAGAGTGCCAGCCGGTCCGGGTACCCGCCGAGTTTCCCGAACAAGTTCACCATGCTCAAAGAGCTGCTCGGCCTCGGCCTCACCGTTCCTGAGGAGCCGAATCACAAAACGGTGTTGGTCACCTTCACCCTGAGTAATGGGCTCAAGCCGCATTCCAGCAGCATTGCTCCGGAATAGCTCCTGCGCGGTGATCACAGAAGGGAAGAACAGGCCAGGAAGAAGCCAGAACGCAAACAAGCTGATATGGCAGCATCTCATTTGGCCGGGTAGAGCGCGGCGTCGTGTTGCCAGGTCAGACATCTTCACCGCAGCTCCAGGAGGTCGGCCACGTAGCGTTCGGAGTTGAACGGAACAAGGTCTCGGTAGCCCTCGCCATTCCCAAGAAAGGCGCACGGGATTCCAAGCTCTCGAGCAATAGGCACCAGCACACCACCACGCGAGCTTGAGTCGTACTTGGCCAACACAACCGCGTCGAGTCCAACCGCCTCATGAAAGGTTTCGGCTTGTCTAAGTCCATTCTGACCCGTGGTGCCGTCAATGACAAGAATCTTCCGGTATCGCGACTCGTCACATGCCCGGCGAATAACTTTGTCAATTTTCCCGAGCTCCGCCACGAGATTTGCCCGGTTATGCATGCGCCCAGCTGTATCGGCAATTACAAGGTCGTCACCACGTGCCGAGGCGCTCGTAATGGCATCGTACACAACGGCGGCCGGGTCGGCACCACTGCCCTGCTTAACCACACGGAGGCCAAGTCGCTCTCCATGCAGCGATAGCTGTTCGACAGCCGCCGCACGGAAGGTGTCGGCGGCTGCCAGCACAACCCCAGAAAGGTCATAGTGGGAGGCGTAGTATGAAGCCAGCTTGGCAATGGTTGTGGTCTTGCCCACACCATTAACTCCGAGTACCAGGCGCACATTGAGTTCACCAGGAACCGGCTCCAGGGTGGTCTCTTTGAGCACCGGCAGCAACTGTTCGTTGAGGGCCTCGAGCAATGTCGCCGGTTCTCTCAGTCGCTTTCCATAGGGCCCGCTTCGCAAGCTATCAACCAGCTCCATGGCTGTTCGTGCACCGATATCCGAAGCCGTGAGCCGGTCTTCCAGCTCCTCAAAGAACTCCTCGTTGTCACCCTTAAATCCAAGCAGCTCTGTGAGCCGCGTACCCAAGCTTTTCTTTACCGCCATCGTTGCTCCGTTGTTCGTCATCGTGTGTGGGAGGCCTGCGCTGCGCGAACGTACCGGCCTAGTTGTATCGCCGAGGTCACGAACAGACCAGTCGATACAGCAACTCCGCCCCAGGTTGCATAATACGCTAAGTCTCGCTGGCGTCGCAAACGGTCGGCCTCGGAATCTCTCAGTCCTGGAGCCTGGCTCCCATCGGGCGGAACCATGGTAGAAAGGTTCTCATAGATGCCGTTGCTCAGAAGGGCAACCGGAACAGAGAGTACGAAAAGCCCAAAGGCCGTGTAGAAGGAGTTACGCCGCCGTTCAATAAGTCCACCCTCACCACCACGGTCAAGCTCCAGATCACGTTGCACCTCATGCGGAGTTGCACCACCAAGAATGAGTTGGGATCGGTAGAACCCGTCGCGCAGTAAGACAATGTGCTCGTTGCTTGCACCCAGTTCCACCCGTAGCGGGGTGCGGCCAATCCAGACCGAGTCACTGTAGACATCGGCCCCAGAGGGAACGGACTCCACAATGATGCCTCGGGTTTCGACCGGCTCAAGCTCAAAAGCCAGCTCGGCCCGCGCCCGCGGCTCCAAGCTCAGTTCCCTTGTCTGGGTAGAGAGGTTTCGCCCCTCAATCCGGACCTCGTAACTCCCTGGCGGCAGGAACCTCTGCTCCACCTCGCCATAGCCAAGAAGCTCGTCATTAAGAAACACTGCCACATCTCCACGGCCTGGCGACACCCGTACCCGAGCTACCTCACGGCCCAGAAGAAGAGCTGCCAAATCATCCTCCAGTTCGTGAAGGAGCGAAGCCAGCTCCTCCGGAAGCGCGGTTAAGCTCACCCGCCCAAGATCATGCCCCAGTGCCTCGGAGAACAGGGCAACTTCCAGATGCAGATACTCCCCTATGGCCGCAAGCGAACCGTGTACAAGAGCGTCCAACCCTTCCTCACGCACAATGCTCGCAGGGCGAGCAGTAGCCGCAAGAACACCAGCATCGTTGTTCGCAAAGCGAATACTGGCCTCGTAAGGGAAGTCGAGCTGGCCGGGGTCGTAGCGCATGATGCGCGCCAACTCCATCTCGGCTGTTCGCACCTGCTCGGCGAGCGAGGCCTGACGCTCCTCCCGCTCGCGTCGGTTCAAGCGTGTGAATACTACCGCATCACGCCGATCTCGCAGTTCCTTCAGCCGACGGCCCGCATCACGTTGCGCCGCTTTCACGGTTTTCTCCGACAATGCCGCGCGCTCCCCCTCCTGGTACACGCGCCGCTCAAGCTCCGAAAAGTTATCCTTAAGCAGAAGAGGAATACCGGTGGCAAGATGTCGGTGCTCGCTGCCGAGCTCCTCATCATCAAACACCAGGATTGCAAACCCGAGCCGCCAAAGCTCGCCCGCATCCTCTGGCAGCAGTGCCTCAACCTCTCGCGCGGCCTTGTCCGCCGCTGTGAGCGGAGCAACACACATAGTGAGAAGTGCTGCAATGAATATGAGCCGTTGAAGACTGTGGCTCTTAGGAGACCTCATACTTCATTGCCTTCTCTACCGCAGAGGTTACTCGCTCGGAATGAAAGGGTTTCACTATGAAGTCACGGGCACCAAGCTGAATAGCACGAAGAATCATGTCCTGCTCACCCATTGAGCTACACATAATCACCCGAGCGCGCGGGTCGAACCGTATAATTCGCTCGAGCGCAGAGATTCCGTCCATGACCGGCATGGCAATATCAAGCAGCACAATATCCGGTTTTCGCACAACGTACTGAATAAGGCCGTCTCGACCGTCATGAGCCTCACCGACAACCGTATGACCGCCCGCCTCAAGTACCTCGCGAAGGAGCGCGCGCATAAACGGGAGGTCGTCGACGACGAGCACCTGTATAGACATACCTACACGCTCCTTACATAGCATCCCGATTATTTCGCAGATACGCCGTTATGAACTCATCAATCTCACCGTCCATCACGGCTTGCACGTTGCCGGTTTCCACCTTGGTGCGATGATCCTTGACCATAGTATAGGGTTGAAAGACGTAGGAGCGTATTTGGTTACCCCACCCGATATCGCGTTTTTCATCTGCCTTTGCGGCGTTCTCTTTGTCTCGCTCAGCACGGTAGTGATCGTAGAGTCGGGAACGCAGCATCTTCATGGCCGTGTCACGGTTTTTGTGCTGACTGCGCTCGTTCTGGCACTGAACCACAATTCCGGTTGCAAGGTGCGTCAGCCGAATTGCGGAGTCGGTCTTATTGACGTGCTGCCCGCCCGCGCCGCTTGCGCGGTAGGTGTCTACACGAAGATCCTCCGGACGAATTTCTACATCGATGTCGTCTTCTATAACTGGAGACGCATACACAGACGCAAACGAGGTATGTCGCCTGCCCCCGGAATCAAAGGGCGATATTCGAACTAAACGGTGTATCCCGGTTTCGCAGCGCAAGTACCCGTAGGCGTTCTCACCCTTGACCTCGATCGTGACCGACTTAATGCCGCCTTCGGCCTCCTGGAGATCAAGAATCGTCGTGGAAAACCTATTACGTTCCATCCAGCGGCTGTACATGCGAAGCAACATGCTGACCCAGTCACATGCCTCGGTTCCGCCAGCACCGGAGTGTATCGTAAGAAAGGCCGGTGCTACGTCAAGTTCATCTTGAAAGTACTCGCGCACCATGAGTTTATCAAAGCGTTCCCGAATATCCTTGAGCCCATCCTCAATCTCACGCGCAACACTCTCGTCACCTTCCTCGGTGCCGAGGGTCTGGAGGGCCACCAGATCCTCAATCTCATCCTTGAGTTGCGTCCAAGGTTCAATTCGATTCTTGTATCTGGTGAGTTCGCTGAGAGTCTTTTCGGCCGCGTTGCGGTCGTTCCAGAACTCAGGTTCACCGGTTTTTGTTTCTAAATCCTTAATGAGGGCAGCTACGCGTTCGGGGTCAAAGCCCCCTCCAGATATCAAGAATTTCCGACTTCAGTTCTGCAATTTTGTCACCAAGATCCGCAAGCATGCTGCCTCCACACAATCTTTACAAGCGCACCTAAGAGGTAGCGCATCCCAAAGGCCGAGTATAACCGATCGTCCTAACTATTTCCAGGCGAACACTGAGGGGAGGTACCACCGCTTCGATGTGTGAGTATTTCCAAGAAATGGGCATTATAGACAGAGGCGCCGAACGCCGATTATAGTACGTATAATGAGAAGCCGAAGCACACATGACCGGTCGAGCAGCGGGACGGCAGCGTGGCTGCCAGTTCTGTTTGGCACTATTCTGATCCTTGCCCCCTTTCCAGGAGCGCTTCCCTTTCTGGATGCGCAGGTTGCAGGTGCCGAGAGTTCAACCGTCCGCACACCTTCACGGGTTCGAGCAGCAGAGCTTGACGGTGAAGTGCTCGTCACCTGGCGAGATGCCGCCGGATATGAAGGTGCCTACCAGGTTTGGCGTTCCTCAACGGCCTTTGCCCCCGGAGTATTTGAGGAGTCGTCCGACCTCTTTCTTGCAGGAACCGTGTCGTCGGGTATCGAGTCACTTATTGATCGACCAGCAGCACCGGGTGCCTACTACTATGCCGTCACGAGTGCCCTTGGAACTCCTCATCTCATAGAGCAACGCAATTTTCTTCCTCGACCAGTACGTGTGGTCATGACCGCCGAGCAGGCCGAGGAGCCTGCAACCGTTCGATCACTCTCGGTAGAGGCCCGCAACAGCGAGGTCATACTGCGCTTTGAACCCTCCCGACATGGGCGCCGTCTGGCCGCCTACGCCTCGACCGAAGCCATTGAGAGCATTGAGGATCTTCAACGAGCAGTGCGTCTTGCGGTGTTTGACAGCAACCAGATGGAGTATCGCGACTACCCAGTGCCAGGCATACCCACATACTACGCTGTGCTTGACGCCGAACAGGCATTGGCCGCTGAAGGTGAGCTTATTCCGCAGCAGAACACAACGATACAGCCCATCCGCATTGCACTTGGTTCGGTTCGTCGTGGCACAGGAGCCCCCCAGGTAGGAGCGCGGCGCGAGGCCCCAATCCCGCTCCTGCGCATGCCTTGGCTTCCAGTTACCGGTGCTTATGCAGTTGATCTCACGAGAGCGCCGGAAGACCTTGACCCAGAGACTCAGGCGGCCTTGGATACAATCCTCAAACATTTCGGTACGCCTGGAAGAACGTCGCCGGAACCCAGAATTCTACCTGGAGACAGAGATTCACCCGGTACAGGACTGCGGAGCAGTCTCACAACCGTGCTCAACGGGCCTTTTGCACGCACCGAATGGGCCGAGGCAGAGATGCAGCTAAGCAACTTACTTACCGTTGCTTCCTCACCTGCTCAACGTGCACGAGTTCAGTTCTACAGGGGACAGTGTTTGTTCTTTCTTGGACGCTTTAACGAAGCCTCGTTGGCCTTTGTTGATGCACGAGACCAACTGTTTTCAGAGTCGCAGCCATGGTTGGATGCGGCGCTGCGTGCCGGGGATACCACCCGCTAAGGCCTTCAGTCGGATCATATGTGCCTTCAGTCGGACCAGATGTGCGGAGGCCAAGCTCAGCTTTCCATCTCCAGCCAGCTGAGGCGCTACTCCGTTTTTAAAGATAACTCAATAAGCAGCTGCTCATCCTCGCCGGGCTTCAACTCAAGCGGAATGCGAAAGACCGAACAGCACTGCTGAAAACCCTCAACATAGCCAACCACATCGCGTGAAACCGAGTAGACAGGGTGGCTCCACAGCTCAACCGGAGCGGACAACGCTAAACGCACGACCGCACCGTTGAGCAGATCCCTGTAGCGCAACTCCCGAACCTTCTGCACAACCATTTCCTGAGGCCCAATCTCCTGTTTGCTTCCATCTTCGTGGGCAACATGCACCTCAAGCGCGCGCACAGCATCTGAGGCGAAGGAGAAGTTGTTCTCGCAACCGTAAACACAACTTAGGGCTTCGGTACCGGTGTTGGAGAAACGGTACTGCACGCGAAGCGTCGCCCCCGAGAAAACGAAACTCTTCTCAACTCGGATAACCACTCCGGGTCGCAGCTCCTGCTCCGCTACAAAGGAGAGAGCATGATGTTCCCGGTCTAAATCCTGGACACGATACAGACTGTGTCCTACATCGCAGTACTCCGGCACATCCCCACGGAAGAAACGCTCAGGGCCGTAGTCCGGCTCCCAGAAATGGTCAACAAAAGTACGCTTCTCGTAGCTATCGTAAATGAACTCTCGTTGTTCAGGATCATGGTACGACTCTTCCTGCCGACTCAACGTATCAAGATAGTTCATGGAAACCGGCAGGTAATCGAGCTCGAATAATCGCCCGCCACGTTGATGCAGGTAAGCATTAATGCTCTGACCCTGGAAGATGTACTCGGCTAGGCCATCCATGTCAAAGTCCACCGAGACAATGGACGAGATAAACACGCCTCGTTCACGAGTGACCTTCTCCGCCTCGATAAGAGCAGAGTAAACCTGTTTCCGTAAGTTGTTCCGGTAAATTCCGCCGGGAGGCCCATGCCAGTAGGCACTATGGCACTGTCCGCGCCACAGTTCCTCACGCGCCGCTTGCTTTCGGTACTTGTCTCCGCGGATCTGATTCACCAGGATGTGGGTATACTGCATTTTTGCATACATCAGGTTGCTTTCTGGATAGCGAGCAAGAAACTGCCGGAAGAAGCCTCCGAAGAGATAACCGTTACGTCCTATCCCGTTTTCGACGCTCTCGCTGAGACCTCGAAAACCCTTTTGTTTTGCTGCAGGCAGAGCCCACAGCATCATGTCCTCGTAAGACGTTGAGGGGAAATATGCACGCTCCCGAGCTTGATCATTCTTCAAATAGCGCCACGGATGTATAGGCTCAAGCCAGTCCCGATTCTTCTTCACCAGATTGAGAAACCTCGAGAGCCACTCTTCTTCATAGGCAACTCGGTAGCTGTCCGCCGTACCACCCAGCCGCTCACCCTCATCAAGAATGACCACTACCTTGTTCTCATCCTCACAGGCAAGATCCCGCAGGTGCTGGATCATGTCCTCTGGCGAGTCTTTCAGAAGTTTCCAGCGTGATGTCTTGCAGATAGGGAAGACGACGACCGTCTTCCCTTGATCCTCGGTGATACAGGGTCGATACAGGTCATCTCCCGAGAGACCAGCCGTAATGAAGTGATAGTCAGCGAGAAAGGTGTACTCCATTCCGCTATTACGAAGAGCCGAAGGCAGGGAGGGTTCCCACACAAGTTCAGTTAGCCATGCCCCGCGCGGCCGCCGCCCAAACTGCTTACGCAGGAAGGTAGTCATGCGTTCAATTTGCCCAAGTCGGTCGGTGTGGGGGATGAGTGGAAGGACCGGATCGTAGAACCCTCCACCGAGAAACTCTAGCTGCTTACGCGAGGCCATTTCCGAGAGTACATCAATGAATTCCGAATGGTGCTTCTCTAACCACTGGAAAAGCGAACCCGAATAGTGAAGGGTTACGGGTATCTCGGGATGATTGTAGAGAGTCCGCACAAAAGGCTTGTATGCCCGCTGATAAATACTCTCAAAGCTTTCATCATCGCTACCGAGCGGTTGCGTATTGCTGGTTCCAAATACAAATTTTAAACTCTGCATACTCATCTCGCTCGGAAAACTAAAGGGGCTCCACGGATGTCGCCGACTGCGGAAACGAAATTGTAGACCCCGGCACGGCCTTTGTAAAGCTACCGAATGCCGCTAAAACAACGCAGACAGAAAAAAACTATCAAAAGCATGAAAGGCCATAGCCATAAGACCGGCACTAATAATGACAATAGGCGTACCACGGAAAGCAGGATGAACCCATTCAGACTCCATATGTTCGCGTATCGCCGAAAGCAACACAAGTACCAGCATTACCCCGAAACCGGCCCCGAGTGCCGCAGCCATCACCTCGCCAAGGCCAAGGTCAAGGTCTATCACGATCAGGGATAGACCAAAGACGGCGCAGTTCGCGGCAAAGAGCGGCAGATACTCGTTCATGAGTGCTGCAAACGCCCCTCCTATTCGTTCAGCGCCCACAGCAAAACCTTGTACAACACCTGCGATGAGCAACAAGAGCACAAAGGTGCGAATCATCGTGAGTCCCAAGGGTTGTAGCACCAGTGAGTCCAGAAACCAGGCCAGCATTGCGGTCAGCACCAAGACGAAGCTCAAAACGGCCCCAAAACTCAAGGCGGCGCGGCGATCACGCGAATACTCGAGTGCCGGGCATATGCCGACAAAGTAATACAACACCAGGTTATTAACCAATAGAAACTGAAAAACAAGTCCCACAGCACTCATTGACCTGTTTCCTCCGACTCGCTGTTCAGGCGCAGATACGCAACCAGAGCTCGGATATACCCAAGAACCAGCAGTGCACCGGCCGCCGTACCAAATATCCGTATTGGCGCCAGTAAGGGCACCTGAACCGAGACCTGGCCCCAGCTCAATCCGCCGGTGCCAAATATCTCACGAATACCTGCGATGAGGCTCAAGGCCACCAGAAAGGAGAGTCCAGTATACGCTGCCGACAGGGTTGCTTCTCCCGGCCCTTTCCCCGCCTGTGAGCGGCCCATAAGCCGCAATACTAGACAGTTAACTGCAATGAGGGGTACGAAAACTCCCAGTCGAGCGCGCATTTCCGGATAGGCGATCTCCAGAAGAATTTCTACAACGGTGGTGAGCGCGGCAATAACCGCCAGCGAGGTTAAGAACGCAGCACGGCCAGAGAGATGCGGGTCAATGATACCCAGCAAGGGTGCTGCTGCCACAAGCACAAACAAGGTACACAACCCAAGAACCACGCTCTGAGACAGCTGTGTTGTCACAAACAAGGCCGGGCAGAGACCAACAAGCCCAACGAAGACTGGATTCTCGCGTAAAGGTGTATCCACTGCAGGACTATCCATGCATCTCCCCTTTCACTCGCCGCATGCCAAAAATTCGGGGTGCGGTCAGCCGGTTAATCAACGGCACACACACGTTCATGACCAGCACCGCGGTAGCGCAGCCCCCGGTATCCATCCCAAAATGGCGAAACAGATACGCCAACACCCCGGCTCCAACTCCGTACACCCACATACCAAGCCCGGTGTTGGGTGAGGAGGCTGGGTCTGTTGCAAAATAGAACGCTGTCAGGAGAAAGCCTCCGGACAGAACTGCGAACAGGACATCACCCTCAAATAGACCTAAGCCGTACGGGATGCCCCCAAAGGCACGCGCCATGAAGGCAAATGCAACAAAGAAAGAGGTGGGAATTTGCCACGCCGCGGTCCCTGAGGCAAGGAGGTACACACTTCCAAGCAGCAGGAGTACGGCCGAAACCTCCCCAATTGCGCCAAGGGTATTTCCGAAGAACAAGTCCAAATAGCCATGGGGAAGATCTACCCCAATGCGAGAGAACAGCTGCTGATTTACGAAGTCAGTCACCTCTATGTCCAGGGCAGATGTTGGATATCCCGATGCACGCAATGCTCCAATAGGGCCAGCACCAGCCGAGCCTGCCTCTACCGTGTCGCGGACAATCCTGAGCGGAGTAGCACCACTCCAGCCTTCGGGAAAGCCTACCGGCGCAACCCAACGAGACATCTGCTCCGGCCAGCTAATCTGCGCAAACACTCGTGCTCCAAGCGCCGGATTCATCCAGTTGCTGCCGAGGCCACCAAAGGTCATTTTTATGACAGCAATGGCAAACACAGCCGCCAGAAAAGGAATAAACACGGGGACACCCGGAGGCATGGAGAGCCCCAGCAGCAGACCTGTGAGAACCGCGCTTCCGTCCTGCAGCGTTGTTCGCTCTTTATGGATAGTTAGCGCAAACTCAGTAACGCATGCCCCAACAATGGCGGACAGAACTGGGAAGAGCGCCCCCAGTCCAAAAAGAAAGAGTCCCCAGAAGACTACCGGAAGAAGGCAGATCGACACGCTCCACATCATGCCGTGTGTGGTTAATGCGGAGAAAAAGAGTGGCCCCTTGTTTGGAACAGCGGTAGAACTCATGCTTGATTCCCGAACTGCGGGTTCTGAGGCTCGGCCCCATAGTCCAGAAGGTGCTCGGACTTTGCCTCCGCTATGCTTTGCATGAGAGGTATTCGGGAAGGGCAGACATGGGAGCAACACCCGCATTCGGTACAGGCATTCAGCCCTTCAGCCTCGGCCTTTGATTGCTGGGCATGTTCAATAAGCTTATAGAGGCGTTGCGGTTCGAGCCCCATAGGACAGGCTCGCACGCATCGGCCACAACTAATGCAGCTGCGACGCTCAGCAGCACGAATCTCGGAGCGAGTGAGTACGAGAATTCCCCTTGTTGTCTTGGTGACAGGAGTCTCAAGGTCGGTCACCTCAAATCCGGTCAGAGGATCTCCAGACACAATCCGCACCGACGGGGCCACTATCCCGCCACATTCATCTATGACCTCGCGGAAGGTGGTACCAAGACGCACCTTGACGTTCCCCGGCCGGGCAATACCGCCGCCAGCAACCGTCACAACACGCTCTACGCACGGTTTACCAAACAACACGGCCTCTGCCGTCGCATATGCGGTTGCCGCACCAAGTACAAAACAGGACAGCTCACGCTCATCCTTGCCGTAGGGAATCTCTTTGCGCTGCACCGACCTGAGCAGTTGAGGCACTGCAGACTGCGGGTATTTGGTTCCAACCTCAAGGACTCGGGCCAGAGACTCCCGCTTGCTGAGTTCGCGGCGCAAACTGCGGACAGCCGCCTTTTTGTCGGCACCAATAGCAAAAACCACGTCGTCGGTATGAAGCAAATGGGCAACAATCTCAGCGCCGGTGACGAGCTCTGCACAGTGCTCCTGTAGCAGCCTATCCTCGGAACTGAGGTAAGGGCCAGACTCAGCACCGTTTACAACAACGCGGCTGACACCCGCTCTTCGCGCAAACTGTAGGCTGCGATGCAGCGGATGCGGATTCCCGCTGAGCTCCACAACACCAAGATCACGAAGCAGAGTAACCACGTCTTTGCGCGGCATACTCCGCCAATCACGCGCCTCAAGATCCTTGCCCAGTTTGGAAAAGGCGCCCGAGAGCTCAATGACTACCGCCTCACACTCACCGCACTCCGGTACCGTGATTGTACGAATTCTCCTGACAATGCCGGGAACGGGCGCATGAACATGAGCCCCATCAGATGGCGCCCGACCAATGAGCATTCCCTCGGTAACCCGACTGCCTGGTTCAACTAACCGTTCGCAGCCTGGCCCCAGATGCTGGCGCAAAGGCACAATACAGATAGGTGGAATTGCGGAGTTCCAAATTGCTCCGTCTCGCGTGCGGTCTTTATCGTCATGTGGATGTATGCCACCCTTGGGGAAGCTTCGGACTATGGTCATACTACTTCGACGTTCCTTCGTTTGTAGAACAGTTGGGTGACTCGGTCACCTTTCTCGAGTGTCGGGAATAGTGCCCCAATGCGGAGCACTGCGGGCACGAGCAAAAGTAACACGGCAGGAACTACGCTGCGAATCAGTTCCGACCGCGCCCAGTATACGTGTCGAACCGGGCGGTACTCAACCCCGTTTGGCAAACCTGCCGCCAGCAACAACGACTCTATACCCAGATGCTGGTTCTCGCGTATCGCGTCAAGCTCGCCAGCAATCCAATCCTCGTCAAAGCTGAAAGCCACCCGGTCCCGCCGCTCAATTCGACCGTTGTTTCGCTCAAACTCCGGAATGCGCAGGTCTTCTCCTCGTTCCGGCAGCCGGAACTCCCAGCCGTACATGAAGGCCTGTTGGAAGGCCCGATGCGCAAGAAAATCCTCAATTGTAGGAAGCTGCTTCTCGTCCACGGAGTTCACCATCATGTCACTGTCCTCGGTTGTTCGCACCGGTTGAGGCAAGGATGGAAGGCTCAGCTCACTTTCGGAGCTGGCCGCCGGAATAAGCAGCACGACCAACAGGGCTCCCAATGGGGCCATATAGAGCTCGCGTGGAAGCCTGCGCGGCCGGAGCCGTCGTGGCAGTATGGCTATCGGCTCAAACACGCCGTGTTCGCGAATGGCTCTGCGGCGGCGCTCGACCGCAATCCCGGCAGTAGTCGCGGCACCGACGCCTACCAGTGTCAGAAGCAGACCCAGGAGGGCTCGCGGTGAGTACCACAGAACTATGCCTGAGGCCACCATCCCTGCAACCGCCAGATATGGAGTCAGGAATCGAGGCCGAACACCGACTCCTGAAGCGGAACTGAACGCCGTGCCTCGGCTGCCGCCAGCACCATAGGCGCCCAGAATACCCGGATAGGACATCACCCACGCCAGGTACACCAGCATCCCGGCAGCCGCACCAAAGGGGTCACCAGTTCGTAGTGTTGCCAGAATGAGGGGGAGTCCGGCGGCAAGCACAAAGGGCGAGCGACTCCGTGAGCAGAGGATTGACCCGACTACGGCACACAGTACCAAGATAGGCAACAGCACGCTGTCCGGGACCCCTGTGTCGGCACTCAGGAGCGGCACTCCCCGCTCCTGCATAGTCGGGCCAATGCGTTCCATGAGCGTCGCGGCGTCACCTGGAACGTAGATGACGTGGTAGGTCTCACCTTCCTGCTGAACCTGGAAGTAGTTCACCACACTCTGCATGTAGGGATCTAGACGAGGATCTCGTCTATCGAACCGGGACTCGAGATCGGAAAGCTTAACGGTTGCCAGGGGGCCGAAATCATTGTACCAAAAGCGCGTCGTCTCCGCGCCAACATAGGAATGCACTCCAGCCGAGTTCAGGGCGGAACTCAGCTCGGCGAGGTCGTAGGAGCCATGCACCACAAAGGTCGCATATCCCGGCCAGATACTGTCGCCCCCCCCTGCCGGGCTGAGCGCTCTTGTTCCAACCAGTACGAGCAGCAAGACCACCATGGACAGGACGAAAAGTTGTTGAGGGCCTCGGCTTTCTACGTTTTTCATAAGCTGTTGATATCCGAAGCCGCATCGGACGCCTCGCGGCAGAGTTAGAGAATACTAAACGCAACCGCGATAAAGAACCCAAGGAGCATCCCTACCGAAACCTCAGCGACGGTATGCCCGTTAACTTCGCGAACCGGACTGAACTCAATTCCGTAGCGCCTGTTCAGCTCAGTTCCCAGCTTGTTGAGACTTTGCGCCTGCACCCCGGCGGCACGCCGAACTCCAAGTGCATCCCGAATCACCAGCAAACTGAATACCAGCGAGATGCTGAACAGCGGGTCGCCCACTCCGTACTCAAAACCAACCGCCGTCGCCATTGCCGTTACGGTTGATGAATGACTGGACGGCATTCCTCCCGTCTTCCAAAACAGTGTGACCATAAGATCACGAGAGTTCCGCGAACGTTGCTTAACGGCCTCGATCAGAGCCTTCAGAATCTGTGCAACGAACCAACTGAAGAACGCTGACAGGAACAGCGGGCTTCTAAAGAGTTCGTACAAGTAGTCAACAGCAGGCGGTCGCATGGAGTTGTAGTTTGTCTTTGCCCTCGTGCTTTGTCAAGTAGAGTTGTCGGCATCGAACCTGACGCATAGCCTGGCGCCGAGCTGTACAGCTTGACCTCGTCGAGCAGCGGCCGTAGAGTGAACGAATGCCACAGTCTTATGAGCTTGGAGCCGACGACGACGGGCGGCGGCTTGACCGCATCCTCCGAAAACTCCTCAGTGATCACTCCCTCGGCGACATCCATGCACTGTTCCGCAAACGACGAGTGAAGCTTAACGGGAAACGGGTCTCGGCCAAGGACCGTGGCTACGCTGGCGACCAACTGCAGATCTACACTACCAACCAGGCTCAGGATCTTGAGCCCATGGCTCCCCCACACACAAAGCACCATGAGAGCGAGCTTGATCGCCTTGTGGTGTTCGAAAGCCCGGATCTGCTCATTCTCAACAAACCGCGCGGAGTTACCGCCCATGGTGAGCACTCATTGTTACCCCAGATACTCGACTACCTGCACAGCCAGCGTGCTGCATCCCTGAGTTTCACTCCCGGGCCGGTACATCGTCTTGATAGAAATACAACGGGCCTCATCGTCTATGCAAAAACACTCCAGGGCGCACGCACATTCTCACAGCTTCTGCATTCACGCAGCCTGCACAAGCGGTACCTGGCGCTCCTGAGCGGCAACGTAGAACAGGATGTGACATGGAGTGATGTTCTGCGCCGCGACTATCGTACCCATACGACCCAGGCGACGGAACATGAACCACAGACGCCGCACGCAGCCGCCGAGTACGGATTGGCAGCGGAAACCAGAGTGCTCCCCTTGTGTGGGCGCGGATCTGCAACCCTTGCAGTCCTGGAGCCGAAAACCGGAAGAACACACCAAATTCGCGCCCAGGCAGCCCTGCATGGCCACCCGCTGGTGGGTGACAGCAAGTACGGGGCCCCGGCGACCCATCAACCGTACATCCTGCATGCCTTTCAGTTGGCCTGGGAAGACCCCACTCCGGAGCGAGTCCTGGCACCACTGCCGCAGGAGAGCGCTGCCCAGCTCACAAGACTCTTTGGAGCCCAACGCCTGGACAGCCTGCTGCGCGAGCTTGGATTGTAGTCGAGTACAGGTGCGATATCGGTGTCTATGGCATAGAAACCGATTGTACCGCCAGCCATCGACCGTTACAATGCAGACAGCATGAAGAAAATGATCTATAGAGTTTTGTGGCCCTTTCGCCGCATTCGCGTGTATGCGCTCGTAGGGCGCAGCGGTACCGGAAAGAGCTTTCGCGCCCGACTCGTTATGGAAAAGCACAGTATCGAACTCATGATCGATGACGGCCTCCTGATCCGTGAGCAGAAAATTGTTGCTGGCAAGTCCGCAAAGCGCGAAAAGGTGTACTTCAGTGCCGTCAAAACCGCATTGTTTAACGACAAAGAACACCGACGTCAGGTTATCGATGCACTTGAGCGCGAGAAGTTCAAGCGCATTCTGATAATCGGAACCTCGGAGCGAATGGTTGCCAAGATTGCCGAGTCGCTAAAACTGCCCGCTCCTCACAAGGTCATTAATATTGAAGACATTGCAACGGCCGAGGAAATCAATACCGCAATCAACTACCGTAAGTTTCAGGGCAAACACGTCATTCCGGTTCCCTCAATTGAGGTTAAGAGCAACTATCCTCGTATCATGGCCGACTCAATCAAGGTCTTTCTTAAGCAGGGAGTAGGTCTCTTTCGACGTCAGGAGGTGTACGAAAAGACGGTGGTTCGGCCGGAGTTCAGCCGGAAGGGCAGCATCAGCATTGCCCAGAATGCCTTGAGCCAAATGATTCTGCACTGTGTTGATGAGTACGCCCCAGGCCTGCGAATTCGTAAGGTTGTCGTCAAGAACGAGAGCCGCGGATACAGGATTGATTTGTTTATTGAGGTCCCGTTCGGCCTCCAACTTTCGGGACAGGTGCACGACCTGCAGAACTACATCATTGACAGTATTGAGAAGTACACCGGCATCATCATAGATGAACTCAACATCACGGTCGATAACGTATCCGACAAGAAATAGCCACGTTTCGTTACGCAGCCCCTTTGCCGTATGAATGAACGAAACTTCAAAGCTTGCGCCATCGATAGGAGCTGCCGATAATGACTGTGCAGGGGGATTGTTCATGAAACGCGTATTTTTTGGCCTTTTGGCACTGGCTCTCTTCACTCCGGCCTTACATGCGGAGGACCTCGCCGAGGCTCGCAGTAGACATTACCGAGTTCAGTCGCAACTTGGTGTTGAACACGCCGAGGCTACCGCAGCTCGCCTTGAGGCGTACCTACGCTACTTCAACAGCTACTTTCATCTCGATGTTGAGGAGCTTGCGAATCCCATGGAGGTGCGCATCTACGCCGAGCGCGATGCCTACCTGAGCTTCCTCGAACCAATTACTCAAGATGTTCGGGGGGAGTTCGTGTACCTCCATTACAACAATCCGCTACGAAGTGTCCTCGTCGGTCACCACAACGACACCGAGAGTTACGAGCGCACCCTGGCTCACCAAGCCTTTGTTCAGTATCTGCGCAGTTTCATTCCGAACCCTCCACCTTGGCTGCGAGAGGGTTTTGCGGTGTACTTTGAGCGGCTCAGCTATGACGCAGACAACGACCATGCGATCTATACCGAAAATCTCGACTGGCTTGACGAACTGCGGTCAATCCTTGATGAAGACCAGGATCCCCAGCCCATTCCGCTTGGTGCAATTCTTGCAATGGATACCGAGGCTGCGCGTGCGAACATTGAGGTTTTCTATCCTCAGGCATGGGGAATGGTGGCATTCTTCCTCGGCAGTTCAGACCGCGCGGTGAACAGGCTGATGTGGGATACCATTAGTGCTCTAGAGCCAGACGCGGATCTTGAGGACAACATTCGGCGGGTGCGACAGCAGTCTTTTCGTTGGTACGATACCGAGCTCCTGGTTGAGGGCTTCATAGCGCATGTGAACTCAATGCGCTCCTACAGAGACTTGGTAGAAGATGGGATGCGGGCCTACAGCAGCGGAGATCTGGGTCGTGCCGAACGGTACTTTGTTGAAGCTTCGAACATAGATGACTCTGCGTATCTACCCTACTACTATCTTGGTTTGATTAACTTTGACAACGCGAGTTTTGAGCTGGCCGAGTACTACTACAATGCAGCTTTGGCAGCTGGCGCCAATGAAGCTTTGGTCAGCTATGCCTTGGGGGTCAACGCCTTTGCCGACAGTCGCTACGCCACAGCTCGCCAGCAACTCGAGCGCTCCATTGAACTGGGCGGAGATACCTATAGAGCCCAGGCGATGGACCTCATTGGCCGGATTCGGGAGTAGCTGCCTACTCCTTTGCCTCGGGTTTTCGTCTGCGTCGGCGCCGACGGCCGGAGCCGGAACTCCGAGGCGCCGACTGAGCTTGAGTGTGCTCGGCTGGCTCAACTGTGTCTTTCTTGAGCCGCAGGGCTGACGGGCCTTCTTTGAGATACCGTTTTCTGCGCCTCAGAAGGTGCTGAAGCGCCTTTTCTACCTCAATATTCGCGGGAGTTATTGGCTTTAGCTGATCCTTCAGCGACTGATATGCGTCCTTGAAGGGAATTGTGTCGACATCGGCATAGGGGCCGGTACGAAACAGATAGTCTGCGCATAAGAACGCCAAGGCAAGCGCCCGGTCGGCGCCACGCTCCGATTGAACCTGGGCATCTAACTCCTCTAACAACGCAAAAAACCTCTGCTCAGCGGCGCCGCCGCCATGTCGCAACGACTCCGCAAAACTCGGTAGCATATGCTCAAGCAGATGATACTGCCGACAGTCGCGTAGAACACTCTGACTCCGTCCCGAAAGCAGAATTTTGAATGCTTCTTCCGAGAGCCGCGATGCAGGGCAGTCGGCAAGTAGTTTGGACTGTCGCCGAATTCGCATTCGCAAGGAAAGCACAATACGGAACCCAGTGCCTACCGAGTATTTTACGGCGCGGAGCATCCGCACTGGATCCTCGGAAAAAATGCGTTCGACCGGAATGATCGGCCGAATGCGCTTAGCCTTGAAGTCCTTAAAGCCATGTACGAAGTCCAGAATTTCGTGTTCTAAGGGGCAGTAGTACAGTGCATTTACCCCGAAGTCTCTCCGTAAGGCATCTTCCTCAATGCTCCCGTAGACGTTGTTGAAGCCCTCGGCCTCGGCAGATCGGAATGTGGAGACCTCAATTATCTTGTCGCCATAGAAGATATGCACCAGTCGAAAACGCTTTCCTATTATTCGCGAGTTACGGAACAGCTTCCGAATACGATTAGGTTGGGCATTGGTTACTATGTCAAAGTCCTTGGGAGCTTTGCCGAGCAGAAGGTCGCGCACTGCCCCGCCCACAATGTATGCCGGGTGACCGTGCTGATGGAGGCGGCGCACAATTTTTATGGCGTCATCATCAATGAGTTCGGGCTGTATTCCGTGTTCATGAGCTTCATGGATAACGGCGTGTTTCCGGGCTTTACCGTCTTCTCCGGTGGTGTATCGGACTCGCAAGCGTAAGATCTCCAGTGAGGATAAGCTGTCTCCATTATGCGTTGCCTCCCAGACTGGGTCAAGCCCGTAGGACAACTCACAGCAGGCTTGATTGACAACCACGGCTACCTGCCCTACAGTACACAAGCATGAAGCGGCGCCGAAACATCGTCATTAGCATCATTAGCTCGATGTTGGGACTTCTTGTATTTCACACCGGTTTTTTTCTGTTCATCGTCCGTAGCTACGGTATATCCGGACCAGTTCTCCCTCGTTTCTTGCTATCCACGGTGATAATTCATATCTCTCTTCTTGTATTTCTCTTGTGCATGCGCCGGAAGTTCTACATCATTCCGTCCTCACACCGGTTAGTGCATGTCAATATCGCGAACCTCCTCACGATGTACCGGCTCACCGCAACTCCCACGATTCTCTTCCTGCTGATTCTCAATCAGCGATACCCACTTGTCGGTATCTTGCTCATTTTCACGAGCGCAGCCTTTCTCACTGACCTGCTTGACGGACTCATCTCAAGAAAGACCGGCCAAACAACCATGATCGGCCAGTACCTTGACAGCATGGCCGACTACGCGGTGCTGACGGTGGTTTCAATTGCATTCGTCTATTACGGACTAATTTCTCGCTGGTTCTTTGCCCTGGTGCTGGCACGGCTGCTGACACAGTTCGCGTCTCAGGGTTTTCTGTTGCTCTATCAGGGTCACGTCAGACCCATTGCCTCACCCCTGGGAAAGGCCTCAATATTTGTGACCATGACCTTGTATGCCCTGGCCATACTCAGTCTACTTGAGCGAGCCCGGAGCTTCTCTTTGGTTGTTACACGAGTCTTTGAGCTTGGTGCGGCCGGAGTCATTATTGCGTCAATCGTGGAAAAGGGCTTCATTCTCCACGGAGAGATACAGCGCGCGCGAAGGAGAAAGATGTTTGCGCGTCGCGCACAGCAAGCCGAAGCTCCACCGAGTGCGGGGCAATGATTACCCTATGCAGATTCAGTGCATGGGCCTCGGTCGTTCCGCTGAAGGCCGTGTGCAGGCTCATCCCCGGAAAAGTCCCCGCTCGCAAGGATCGTCGGAAAAAGTTCTCTGCTGATGGGAAGGAATATGCCTCACCGGTTGAACGGAATACCGCGCCGGTAGACTCTGGATCATAACGGTAGGCGTCGATTGCCACCGGTCGGTAGGCCACCTCAAAGCCCAGCAGGAAAAGCTCCGGCCGCAGCGCCAGCCGTTCCATTCGTACACCAAACGCGTTGCCTGGAAGCTCAACGACATCGACCCCTTCCTCGTCAATGAGTAACTCCAGACGCTGCCCTTCCGTGGTCACCGAGAGAACCCGAATAGAGAAGAGCTGACCAGGTTCCGAAACTGGCGTCCATGGTCGGACTGCCGCGCTCAGGAGCGAGAATCCGGCAATGGACAGCAAGAGCAGTGGTACTCCAACCGCCCGTGGAAACCGAGCTGCGGCAAAGGCAGTTGCCACCAGGACTCCAGCAAAAGGCAAAAGTGCCGGATCCAGGAGGCTCGCCCTATCGGTGAGGAACACAAGTGCCGGCGCGCACATAACCAGAAACGTGAGGAGCAGGTAGATCCGTGTCCAGATCCTCGACGCGGCCCAACGCCCCTGCTTCCGGCGTGCGGACAAGCGTGTGAGATCCGCCACCACACATCCAAACAGCACCGCTGCCAATCCTACCCAGCTATAGGGAGTTGAAATGAGAAAATCAGGATAACTCATAGATAGGTGTGTATTTTGCCTCAAGATAGTTGAGGAAAGGCTCTGCCCGGAGAGGATGCCCCGTCAGCTGAGAGCACAGTTCCTGCGGAGCGAGACTCCGCCCCATTGAATGAATGTTCCTTCGCAGCCAATCGAGAATGGTGGCGAAATCGCCCCGCTCAGAAAGAGCATCGAGTGGGCCTATGTCGCGTTGCATTGCCTCGGTAAAACAAGCTGCGTAGAGATTGCCGAGCGCGTAGGTTGGGAAGTAGCCAAAGGCACCCATGGACCAGTGAATATCCTGCAGCACACCCTCAGCGTCATTGGAAGGCTCAATCCCAAGGAGCCGCTTGCAGGACGCAGTCCAGGCCTCCGGAAGATCCGCTGCCGCAAGGTCGCCCTCAATCAATGCCTTCTCCAACTCAAATCGGAGGATAACGTGGAGTCCATAGGTAACCTCGTCGGCCTCGACACGAATGAGCGAAGGCTGGACGAGGTTGATCGCGCGGTAGAAATCGTCCAAGGGGAACTCAGACAGCTGTGCCGGAAAACACCTCTGCAGCGCAGGATAGAAATGTTTCCAGAAAGCGAGACTCCGCCCAACAACATTCTCCCAGAACCGGGACTGCGACTCATGGATACCCAGTGAAGCGCCCTCGGCAAGACTGCTACCACGGACGCTCTCGCCAAAGCCAAGTTCATACAACGCATGCCCGGCTTCATGTATGGTTCCGAAGATACCACTGGAAAGAAAGCGCGCGTTGTAGCGCGTGGTTATTCGTACATCGTCCCCACCAATGGAGGTGCTGAACGGATGGGTAGAGGTATCCAACCGCCCTCGTTCAAACTCAAAGCCAATTGACTTGAGCACCTGGCGGCCAAAGCGCTCCTGCGCCTCAACCGGGTAGTCGCGACAGAGTATTTCATTGTGAACCGGACTACCGGACTCGGCAATTCTCCTGGACAGCTCGGTTAAACGAGGCTGGAGTGCAGTAAACACTCCTTGTACCTCAGCGGTGCTGGTAAAAGGTTCGTACTCATCGAGCAATGCATCGTAAGGGCTGCCCTCCCACCCTATTGCCTCGGCATACTCCCGGCGCAGGCCAAGGAGCCGCTCAAGTGAGGGAAGAAAGGTGCCAAAATGCGCTTGCTCGCGGGCGCGCCGCCACGCGGTCTGAGCAGAGCTCGCGGTTCGGGCGAGTTCTTCTACAAGGCGAGTGGGCACTCGGGCGGCGCGTTTATGTGCGCGCTGCAACTCCCGAAGCAGTGCCTCGTCGACTCCCCCTGGTTTGCCAGCATCAGCGGTGGCACCGGCTTGCTCAAGCAACTCGCCGAGTACCGGCGAGGACAACTCCTCATGAGCCAGGCTCTCCAGTAGGGCAATCTGTTCTGATCTGCCATCGTCACCTGCGCCGGGCATGTAGGTTTCCTGATCCCAGTGCAAGAGTGCTGCGGACTGGCGCAGCACAACCATACGCCTGTCGTATTCGCGAATGCGCTCCAAGACAGGTTGGGCACTAGCGTCCGATGCCATAGTTTCTCCTCGTCTGCCGCTCAAGGCTAAGCTCCGCCAAGACCAAGCGCCCGCGTACTGTTCTCTTCAGCTACACGCTCAGCGAACGCGACAGCAGTCATGAGCGGTAGTTGCCCACCACCACGAACACGCACCGCAACTCCCTCACTCTCCAGTTCCTTCTCACCCACAATGGCTATATAGGGGACCTTTGCAGTGCCAGCATTGCGGATTTTTGCATTCATGCGCGCATCGCTCAGATCAACCTCGACCCGGCACCCCTTCTCGCGCAGCTCCTTCGCAACCTTTTCTGCGTACTCAAAAAAAGCCGGTGCAACCGGAACCACGACAACCTGTACCGGAGCTAACCACACCGGAAAGGCACCGCCAAAATGCTCTATAAGCACACCAAAAAAGCGCTCGATACTGCCCAACAGCGCGCGGTGTACCATGTATGGGCGCTTTTCCTTGCCGTCGGCATCGACAAAACTCATGTCGAATCGCTCTGGAAGGTTGAAATCAAACTGGATGGTTGACATCTGCCACTCACGGCCAAGCGCGTCCTTTATTTTGAGGTCGATCTTGGGGCCGTAAAAAGCGCCTCCGCCCTCATCCATCTCATAACTCAGTCCTTCGGCTTCAATGGCCTTTCGGAGTGACTCGGCAGCCTTGCTCCAACTCTCGTCGTCGCCGACGCTCTTTTCAGGCCGGGTTGCAAGGTAAGCCTTGATATCCTTAAAGCCAAAGTCGCGCCATACCTGCAGGCTGAAACGAAGCACAGTAAGAATCTCATCCTCGACCTGGTCAGGAGTACAGAAAATGTGCGCATCGTCCTGAGTGAAGCCCCGCACCCGCAGCAACCCATGGAGTACCCCGGAGCGCTCATACCGGTATACCGTACCAAGCTCCGCCCAGCGCAACGGTAGGTCACGGTAGCTCCGGGTCTGGGTCTTGTAAATCATGATATGGAAGGGGCAGTTCATTGGCTTGGCGTAGTACTCTGCGTTATCAATCTCCATGGGAGCGTACATGTTCTCTTTGTAGAAGTCGAGATGCCCCGATTTTTCCCACAACCAGCTTTTTCCTACGTGGGGCGTGAACAGCATGTCGTAGCCTGAGTTAAGGTGCGCATCTCGCCAGTAGTCCTCTACAGCCAGACGGATTCGTGAACCCTTAGGATGCCAGTAGATAAGTCCGGGGCCAGCTTCCTCATGGGTAGAAAAAAGGTCCAACTCACGACCAACTTTCCGGTGATCTCGCTTCTCTACCTCGGCGAGGTGATCAAGATGCGCACGTAACTCTTTAGGTGTTTTCCAGGCAGTTCCGTAAATTCGCTGAAGCATGGGCTGCTTCTCATCGCCTCGCCAGTAGGCACCCGCAACCGAGAGCAGCTTAAAGGCCTTGGCTGAGAGATGTTTTGTACTTTCTACATGTGGGCCGCGGCAGAGATCAGTAAACTCGCCTTGGGTATACAGCGAAACCTCGTCGCCCTCAGGGATTGTATCAACAAGCTCAATCTTAAAAGGCTGATTCGCAAAGATCTGTTTTGCCTCGTCGCGACTGACTACCTGACGTTCAAATGCAAAGTCACCGGAAATGATTTCCCGCATGTGATTCTCAATGACCTCAAGATCCTCAGGCGTGAGACTGCGCGGTAGACGAAAATCGTAATAGAAGCCGTTCTCAATTGGTGGGCCAATTGCAAACTCCGCATCTGGAAATACGCGGAGCACTGCCTCCGCCATGACATGCGCGGTTGAGTGGCGTATACGATAAAGCTCATCCTCGCGGGCGGTTTGCGGACGTGAATCGGTGGTTGCCATGAGTTCCTCCAAGGAAGTTCGTGTGTCGATGTGTACTCGCCAAAGCACCGTCACGCTGAGAGTAGTGAGCAGGGGGGCGCCTTGTCAAGCTCGGGCTCAAGTATTGAACTGTGCGTCGGAGATAAGAAGCACCAAGGATCGCCCCGCACAGCGATATCGACCGGGACTCAAGAGCGCTGCGGCATCTTCCTCTGGAAGAAAGTCCTGTGGAAAGGGCAAAGAGGTATCTATGACCCTTTTCCAGCGTCCTTTTCGGCGTGCCGGCGCCAGAGCAAACTCAATCTCCGCTCGGTTAGCGTTGATCATCAGGTAGAAGTCATTGTCGTCGTCAGGAGCGCCAGTCTCTATACGACTGCCGTCCATCCGCGCCCCCAGCCGACCTCCCGACTGAGTCCAGTTGACCGGACGGCCAAAGGAGTCAAACCAGGCAATGTCCGGATAGTCGTTGCGGTCTCGGTCTTCGCCGGTATAAAAGTCCGTCCGCCGCAATGCAGGGTGGCGTAGCCGGAATTGAATCAGGTGTCGCGTGAAGACAAACAACTCCTGGTAGGTCTCAATTAACCCGTAGTCGAGCCAGCTGACCTCGTTGTTCTGGCAGTAGGCGTTGTTGTTTCCCTTCTGCGTGCGCCCGAACTCATCACCAGCGGTAATCATGGGGGTGCCGATCGCAAGCAGAAGGGTTGCCATGAAGTTCTTCATGTGACGGACACGCCCCTGCTCTACCCCATAGTTCTCGCTCTCTCCCTCTATGCCAAAATTGTAGCTTAGATTGCGATCATGACCGTCACGGTTGTCCTCACCGTTCATGCGGTTGTGTTTTCTGTTGTAGCTCACCACATCGCGGAGGGTGAATCCATCATGGGAAGTTATGAAGTTAATGCTGTGAAAAGGCTTGCGATTGTTATGAGCATACAGATCAGCACTGCCGGACAAACGAGTGGCGAAGTCTCCAACCGCGCCGACATCACGGTTCCAGAAACGCCGCACATCATCTCGGAACCGATCGTTCCACTCGGCCCACCTCGTACCTGGGAATGACCCGACTTGATACGCACCACCGGCATCCCATGGCTCGGCTATAAGCTTTGTGTCCTTCAGAACAGGGTCGTTTAGAATATGCTCCAGCACCGGGGGCTTGTTCATCATTCTTCCGCGTGCGTCCCGGCTCAGCACCGAGGCCAGGTCAAAGCGAAACCCGTCAACATGCATTTCCGATACCCAGTAGCGCAGCGAGTCAAGAATGAGATCTGCCATAACCGGAGTGTTGCAACTCATTGTGTTGCCACAACCCGAGTAGTTGCGATAATGCCGTTTGTTGTCTTCCAACATGTAGTACATGCTGTTATCCAGACCTCGGAAGTTGTAGGTTGGGCCGAACTGATTGCCCTCGCCACTGTGGTTAAACACCACATCAAGAATGACTTCAATGCCGGCCGCGTGCAGTTCGCGCACCATGAGCTTGAACTCAGACACCGCAGCCGCGGCGGCAGCGGAGTGCGCGTAGGAACTCTTGGGTGCGAAAAAGCTCAGCGTATTGTAGCCCCAGTAGTTCTGCACCATCTCGCCTGTCTCAGGATTCACCCGACGCGTATCAAAGCTGTTGAAGTCATGCACCGGGAGGAGTTCAAGGCTTGTCACGCCCAGCGCCTTGAGATAGGGGATTTTCTCAATGACGCCAAGGTAGGTCCCGGGATGTTCCACATCTGAGCTTTTGTGTTTCGTGAGTCCGCCCAGGTGGGCTTCATACAAAATGCAGTCCCGTAAAGGATAGTTGAGGGGGTGGTCACCCTGCCAGTCAAACTCTTCGTGCACTACAATGCACTTGGGAATGAACCCGGCATTGCTCAGACTGGAAAAAGACAGGTCACCATCCATACTTTCGGGGTCATAACCATACAGTTCAGCCCTCTCGGGCTTCCAGGTGTTCGTTAACGCCCGCGCATACGGGTCAATCAGCAACTTATTTCGGTTGAATCGATGTCCATCCTCGGGTTTGTAAGGGCCGTCAGCTCGCCAAAGGTACAACTGCCCGTGTCCCACCTCCGCAACCTTGATAAACCACACATCATCGCCAGCCTTGTTTCGTTCTGGATCGAGCGCTATCTCCCGGCTGGGGGTCACATCGTCTTGATGGTCGAACAACACAAGGCTCATAGCGGAGGCATGGCGACTGAACACGGCGAACACAACCCCATCCTCGACCTTGTGTGCGCCAAGCGACGGTGCAATTCTCTTGCTTGCTGAAATGTTCGAAACAGAACTGCCGGTCAAACTAATCCCACGCATGTCGAAATCCGTCTATCAATTTGAGAAAGCGCTCCGGCTGCTCGGCGTGCACCCAGTGACCTGCATCTGCAATAGTCTCCACCTCCGCCTTTGGGAAGAGCTGGCGAATTCGCTCCTGATCTTCCACCTGAAGGTAGTCGGACAACTCACCCCCAATAAATAGAGTTGGCCCATAATAACAGGCATCGCCAAGGCCCTCACTCAGCCCGCCTCGGATATGCTCGTATTCATGTTCCACTGCATCTATGTTAATGCGCCACCCATGCCCACCCTGGGACGAGGTATCATAACTCTTGAGAAGGAAAGCCCGCACACGCGCCTCATTTACATACTGAGCAAGAACCGAGTCCGCTTCTCTCCGAGATCCGGGCTCTGCTCCAGCAACGGCGCGCATTCCTTGAATGATCTCAAGGTGCCGAACGGGGTAGCTTCTGGGGGCGATGTCCACCACAACCATTCCAGAATAAGCGGAAGGATTTCGGAGAACACACTCCATTGCTACCTTTCCACCCAGGGAATGGCCCAGGATACCAACCCGCTCAAGCCCAAGCGACTGCACGGTATCCTCAACATCGCACGCCATTGCCTGCATAGACATCTCCGACCGGTGCGGCGACCTTCCATGATTGCGCAGGTCTACGAGAACGACATGATTGTACTTGCTCAAATGTTTAGCCTGTGGACGCCAGTTGTCACCCGATCCGAATAGGCCGTGAAGAATTACTACAGGGTGGCCATCGCCCAGCTCTTCTACATGCAGTCGCATACGTATGTTGTACCTCGTTTCAGCCTTATGTAAACTGCTTGCTACTCTGCGGAACGGGTCTGAGCTGGCCACGCTCCGGAGAAAACCACCTCGTCGAAGTCCTTTCTCACTCGTTCGGAACTCTCAAGCTCCTGGTGCTTGTCGTTAAGTTCATTATCGGTGCCCGGGAAGCCAATCACAACCAAGGTTATCAGTATGTGGTCGGCAGGTATACCTAAATCTTCCTTTAGCTCCGCCGCCTTAAACCCCGCAATTGGATGAGCAAGCAGGCCCTCATGTTGGGCTTGAATCTGGAGGTTCTGCACCGCCATCCCACAGTCGAACAATGCGTACTGTCGTCCATCATCGAGATCACAGTCGTAATCCGGGCGGGTGGCCACTCCAATTATGACCGGTGCGGTCTCTGCCCAGTAGTTGCCCTGGGATAGCCGTGCACGCGCACGTTCAATCCCGTAACCTTTCTTAAGCACCACAAAGCGCCACGGCTGATTGTTGAAACATGACGCTGACAAGGTCGCGGCGTGCAGCAGCCGCTCCAGCACATCGTTCGGAACTTCCTCTGCAGATAATGCTCGTCGAGCGCGACGATGTTGGATCTCAGGTAGTATCTTTTCCATGTCAGTCAAAATAACCGAAAAGAGGACGGGCGTCCAACCAAAGAATGTGGAAGGCCCCTTGGATATTTCCTCGAACCAATAATCTACGCCGGAGTACGAGCATGGCCCCAATTCTAAGCACCGATATTGAACAGTACCTGCACCAGCTGAACCTCACGCAATCCGCCAATGATAGCGTAGGGCGCCTGATGGAGGAACGCGCCGAACACGATAACTTTCCCATCATTGGGCCGGTTGTCGGCACCCTCCTTGAGCTGCTGACTCGTAGCGCTCAGGCGACCCGCGTTTTGGAGCTTGGTTCGGGCTTCGGATACTCAGCCTTGTTCTTCGGTCGCGGTGTCGGGAAGGGAGGATCGGTAACTCTCACCGATACGAGCTCTTCACTGCTTGAAGAAGCGCGACAGTTCCTTGCTCAGGAGCAGAACGACTGTTTGTTTGAGTATCTTCAAGGTGATGCTCTTGAACTTGCAGGCGCTATCGACGGGCCATTTGACATTATCTTCAACGACATCGACAAAGAGTTCTATCCGGATGTTCCAGAACGGGCAGTCTCACTCCTCCGTCCTGGAGGCCTCCTCATCACCGACAACGCCCTCTGGAACGGTGACGTACTTGACCCACAAGATGCTGCTGCTCGCGGAGTCGCCGAGTACAACAACATGATGTATAGCCACTCGAGCTTTCGGACGAGTATAATTCCCGTGCGGGACGGTCTAACCATTTCACTCAGAGTTCAATAGCCGCTCCGAGCCTTACTTTGGCTTCACACCACAACACCTACGGAGGTCCAGATTGATTCCGACACGAGAAAGCGCCTGGCAACTGCTGAATACCTACACAAAAACCGAAAGTCTAAAAAGACATGCCCTCGCCGTCGAAGCGGTCATGCGGTATAGCGCCACAAAACGTGGACACGATCCCGAACAGTGGGGAGTTATTGGTCTGATACATGACCTTGACTGGGAAATGTACCCGGAACAACACTGTAGCAAAACCGAGGAGATTCTTCGCGAAGCAGACTGGCCGGAAGACTACATCCGAGCGGTGCTTTCGCACGCATGGGGCATGTTCACCGAGATTGAACCGCAGCACGAAATGGAGAAGGTGCTCTACACAATTGACGAGCTCACCGGGCTTGTCAGTAGCACAGCCTTGGTACGACCAAGCAAGAGTATTTTGGACATGAAGGTAAAGTCGGTCAAGAAGAAATGGAACGAAAAAAGTTTTGCGGCGGGAGTAGACCGTTCGGTTATTGAGAAAGGCGCGGCGATGCTTGGTCTAGAGGTTGCAGATGTTATAGAAGAAACAATAATGGGAATGCGGCCTGTTGCCGCGGAGCTAGGCCTTGCAGGTAACCTGGAAAGCGCCAAGGACGAAGGGCAGGTCTGACGACCTGCCCTCGGGGTATTTTACTTCTTGCCTTTGCGCTTGGCCCGTGACACATGCTTGGCACCAGCTGCAGCTTGTCGCTTCCGTGCGGCCAGTTCCTTTTTCATTGCCTCGACGTCCGACTCGGAATGAGGCGAGGCCCCTTCACCGGTTGAACTTCCGTTGTCATCGGCACCCGGGGAAACTGACAAGCCACTCACCACCGGTTTGCCAACCGCCGCCGACTTCGACCCAACAGCAACTCCCTTCGCCTGCTTCTTCTTGTCCCGCCGGGGCTGAACCTTGTTCTGCCATCCCAACAGCGCTGGCGAGGCCACAAACAGTGAACTGTAGGTACCCACCAGCACACCTACCATAAGGTTCAGTGCAAAGTCCTGAATTGCGCCTACCGCAAAGAAGTAAATGGCGGAGACTGCAAGGAGCGTCGTTATTGATGTGATCAAGGTACGGCTCAGACTCTGAGTGATGCTCACATTCAAGGTGTTTGCGAAATTTGAGTCACGAAGCAGGTCTTCGTTTTCCCGCACACGATCAAAGATTACAATGGTGTCGTTGAGTGAGTAACCGATAATGGTGAGCACCGCTGCTATGGTAGCGGTTGAGACCTCTAGTTGTGCCGCCCCGATAAAGGCCAGCATGAACGCGACGTCATGAACAACCGCAGCGATAGCGCTGACAGCGTACCCGAGCCTGAATCGGAACCACACGTAGAGCAGAATGAGTCCCATAGCAAAACCAACCAGAAGGAAGGCGTTACGGGTAAGATCCGCCGAGAAGCGTGGGCCCACGAAACTGCGTTCGACCTCATTGACGCTGCCCGCACCAAACTGCTCTTCAATGAGCTCTATAACACGCGCACCCATAACTTCCGAGAAGTTGCTCATAGTGCCGTCATCCCGCACCCGAACCGTGAAGGCAGGCTGCTCGTTCAGGCTTACTTCCTGCACCTGTAGGCCGTCAATTTCTATCAGCAGCTCCCGCAGATCGTCGGCGCTCGGCGCCTGCTGTGTCTCTATCTCCAGCTGCTGACTGAGTCCGGCCTGGAAGTCTATACCCAGGTTAAATCCACCTCGGGTGTAGGTCAGAGCAAAACCTGCAATTATCAATACTGCCGAAAGCGCAAGCGCCGGAAACCGGAGTTTAGTTACGTTGAGTACTGTTTTCATGCTGAAACTCCCCAGCCGATGCTCAGCTTTGAACTCTTCAAAACATCAATCACAAAATCGAAAGCCAGTCGCGATACAAACAAGGCCGAGAACATTGAACACACGATTCCAACCGCCAGGGTCACCGCGAAACCTTGAATAGGCCCGGTTCCCAGTTGCGAAAGGAAAACTGCTGCAATGAAGGTAGTGATGTTGGCATCCATAATGGTCCAAAACGCCTTGTCGTAGCCAGCCTTCACAGCTGCCTTCGCGCTTTTGCCTAACCTGTACTCCTCTTTAATGCGCTCAAAGATAATGACGTTGGCGTCAACCGCCATACCGACCGTTAGAATAATACCTGCAATACTGGTAAGGGTCAGCGTGAGATTAAAGGCCGAGAGCACCGCCACCAGGAAGAACAGGTTCAGAATGAGTACGATGTTGGCGATAACCCCTGCACCTTGGTAGTAGAGCAACATAAAGACAAGCACCAGACCAAGACCAATCATGACAGCCTTGAGTCCAGCCTCTATCGTAGCCTCACCCAGAGAGGCGCCAACTACCTGCTGATTCAAAACAACAAGATCTATAGGCAGTGCTGCAGTGCGGAGCACCGTGGCTATATCGCGCGCCTGCTCCTGGTCAAAACCGGAAATGCGTACCTGTCCGGTTGGAATCTCTTCCTGTATGGTTGCGTAGGCACGGACACGTCCGTCCATGACAATGGCCATGCTGCGGCCCACATTGTCTCGTGTCAGCCTGGCAAACAGGTCGGCACCCTGGCGGTCAAGTACGAAGTTGACGGTGGGCCGGTTTGTCAGCTGGTCGCGACCAACCTGCGCCTCGGTAATGTACTGACCGGGTAGACCATGCTCACGGACATCCTCGCGAATGGCAATATAACGAACCAGTTGATCAATACCGTAGGCGTCGCGCGTCATATAGGGCACAACCTCAACGCCAGCTGGTACAAACTCGGGAATACCGTCAATATCCGGATCCCAGCCGGGAGTCCGTTGTTGCTCCTGGATGAGCTGCTCAGTCACCTCGTCAGCTACAATGTGGAAATTGAGGCTGCCACTTCCCATGAGAAAGGCGTTCACCCTCTCACGGTCGTCGTCACCCGGAATCTCAATGCCAATGCGTCCGCCTTCCTGACGCCGTATAACCGGCTCAGTCACACCGAAGCGGTCAATCCGGTTGCGGAGAACCTCGACGGCAAGGTCTACAGCTTCGTCCAGCTGCGTCGCGCTGGGCGTTTGCCCCAGCCGCTCGGCGAGGCTGTCGGCATCGGCCTCAAGGGTAACGCTAATTCCCCCCGAAAGATCCAGTCCAAGCTCGACAATACGAGTCTTCATATTTTTGAGGGCCGTGACTCGGTCACGATGATGGGTCTCAATGACCCCAAAAGCCTCTCGCTCACTCCGAAAGGCAGCAAGAAAGCCGACCACGGTCCAGTCGCTCGGCACTTCTTCACCCGACAAACGCAGGTTCTCTCGAGCGTAAGGCAGAAGATACCTGTACTCCTCGGGGAGCGGCATGGTTCCGTTTTGGGCAACCAGTTCTCGCAGTTCTAAAAGAACCTCACGCGCCTCGCCCTGTGCATGCTCACGGATCTGTTGCCGTGATGCTGCTGCAAGTTCCTTATCGGATTCCGAGATGAAAAAGTACCAGTTGATGGTAGGATACAGAAAAAATCCGCCGATGATGATCAGCGTTAGTGTGAACAGAAAACGAAATCTCTTACTCATGCTTTAGACTCCGGCGCCGGATGCCTCCAACCCTGTGTTGAATTAGTATTATTTGTTGTCGTCGGTTGCTTCAGAGTCCGACTCCGTCTCGGTCGGTGCTGCGACCTCTGCTTTCTCTTTGTTCTTTCCGCCACCGACGTTCTTCTTCTTGTCGAGTACCGTCGAGACCGCACTCTTGTTGAATTCCAACTTGGTCTCTCCGTCCACTCGCACAATAATGACGTCGTCCTTCACGGTATGAACGATGCCCCGGATTCCCCCAATGGTAACTACCCGGTCTCCCTTGCTGAGAGACTCAAGCATTGCCTTGGTTTCCTTTTGCTTCTTGTTCTGCGGTCGAATAATAAGAAAGTAAAAGATCAAGAATACAAGACCGAAGGTGATAAGGGTTGGCGTCATAGACGCGGCCCCACCGGCCTGAAGCATGGCCATATTTTCTAATATCGAATCAATCATAGTCTACATCCTCGCTTGTTCGGATTTGCGCCACGGTAGCACAATGGCCATCGGCTGGTCAACCTAAGTGAATTCTAGGCGGGCCGGTCCACGGAAGTCGCTCTATATGAGCAGGGTCTTGTTTACGCCTTCGGTAGGATAAACTCCAAACAGTCGCTTCAGGTCATCCGCAGTGTCGGACTTAATCCCGGTTTTGTCGGAAAAGGCTTGCAGAAAACCGGCCATCTCATCGTCATTTGCCGCGTACAGTGCAGAACAGAAGGCAGCCCTGTAGAGGCCAAGTTCAAGCAACTCCATGGTGCCAAGCTGAGCATACTTTTTCATTGCCGTACGGTCGACAATCGCCGCATCACCCTGATATCCAATTGTAAAAACAAACTCTTCTCTACGCATTGTCCCCCCGGGAACAAAACAGGGGAAGCCGGCGGCTTCCCCTGAAACTCTTATGCCAAACTGTCTGCGAAACCGAAGCAGGCCGGCTTACATCATGCCGCCCATGCCTCCCATTCCGCCCATGCCGCCCATTCCACCGCCAGCACCGGCACCGCCGTCATCCTTCTCCGGAAGATCGGTGACAATACACTCAGTGGTAAGCAGAAGTCCAGAGATGGATACTGCGTTCTGTAGCGCAGATCGTGCAACCTTGGCCGGATCAATGATCCCGGCCTTAACCATGTTGACCCACTCCATCTTGGCTGCGTCGTAACCAATGCCTTTCTTTTCGTTCTTGGCCCGCTCGGCAATGATAGATCCGTCCAGCCCGGCGTTGGTAGCGATCTGCCGAATTGGTTCTTCCAGAGCACGGGTAACAATCTTGAAACCAACCAGCTCGTCCTGGCTCATACTGGAAAGATCAGCCTTTTCGAGGGCTTCAATAATCTGCACCAGGGTTACACCACCACCCGGGATGATGCCTTCTTCGATAGCAGCACGAGTAGCCGAAAGCGCATCCTCAACTCGATGCTTCTTCTCTTTGAGTTCAACCTCGGTAGCAGCGCCCACGTTAATGACCGCAACACCACCAGCAAGCTTTGCGAGTCGCTCCTGAAGCTTCTCTGCGTCGTAGTCGGAGGTGGTGTCCTCAATCTGAGCCTTGATCTGCCCGATGCGTTCCTTGATGTCCTGTTGCTTTCCTGCGCCGTTGATGATGGTGGTGTTTTCTTTGTTCACCTTCACTGACTGTGCAGTACCGAGCTGGCTGATGTCGGTCGTCTCGAGTTTAAGCCCAAGCTCTTCCGAGATCACCTGTCCTCCGGTGAGGATTGCAATATCTTCCAGCATTGCCTTGCGACGATCGCCAAAACCAGGAGCCTTAACGGCACAGGCGTTGAGCGTTCCGCGCAGCGCGTTCACAACCAGTGTTGCAAGGGCTTCGCCCTCAATATCCTCTGCAATAATCAAGATTGGCTTCGATGCCTGTGCAACCTTTTCAAGAATGGGGAGGAGATCCTTCATGCTTGAGATCTTCTTGTCATGGATCAGGATGTAAGGATTCTCCATCAGGGTCGTCATGTTGTCACGGTTAGTAGCAAAGTAGGGTGACACATATCCGCGATCAAACTGCATACCCTCGACAAAGTCGGTGGTGGTCTCAATGGTCTTGGACTCTTCAACGGTTATAACACCGTCCTTACCCACTTTCTCCATGGCAGAGGCAATCTCGTTACCAATTTCCATGTCGTTGTTGGCCGAAATAGAAGCAACCTGGGCAATCTCTTCCTTGTCCTTAATGGTCTTTGCCATCTTGGCAATTTCATCTACCGAGATCGCAACAGCCTTGTCCATAC
>SLAA01000066.1 GCA_007127105.1 Spirochaetales bacterium
TGTAGTAGGAGTCAGGCATCATTTCAGGAAAAGGCTCGGGATAGAGAAGTTCCTCCACAACAAACTCATTGGCTTCCATCGCTGCCTCAAGCAGTGGCCCAGCCTGCTTAGCACCGCCCCGGGCGTAGCCAATGAGGGTACGGTTCCAACGAACGAAGGCCGACTCAGCCTCGTCCGCACCGCCTGCAAAACTCTCTACCAGGTGCTCCGCCTCCTCAACTCGGCCCCCTGCAATGAGCAGCGGAACCAGTTTATACCGAACACCAATGTTGTCCTCGGGGTCAAGCTGAAGCAGCTCCTGGTACGCGGTAATTGCCTCGGCATGCCGCCCCATGGTTACCAGGTACTCCGCACGGGCAAAGCGCAGTCGCATCAGGTCACGATACATGTGGTCACGCCATACCGAGACCCCGGAGGGTAGATTCGGTTTCTGATCCTCGCCCGCAGCTATCCCGGCCTCAAGCACCTGTAACGCTCGTTGAGGCTTTTCGCGTTCAATGGAAGCCAGCAACACGTAGGCCTCTGCACATTGTGGGTCGCGTTCAATTGCCTTTACACAGTATCGTTCTGCAAAATATTCAAAACTACTACCGGCGGCCAGGTCTGTAAGGAGCAGCGCCGCCTGCCGGTCGCTGAGAAAGCACTCCGTAGGTGCTTCCTGGTGAAACCGGAAAACTCTGGAGAACAAGTCATTAACAAGCCACGGGCCATGGTCTCGTTTCAGGTACCACCACTCATGCTGCGCCAATAGCGAGGCAAAGGGTTCTCGGTAGCGGTGCGGCTCCTGCTCGGTGCACAGACCAAAGGGAACCACAAACATCTGGAAAAATCGGCGATGAAGGTCCCACTCAAGCGTTTCCAGCGGCTCGCCCACGCTGTGCGCGATACTTGTTCGAAACTCGGTCGGAAGGAGTCGCGCAAGCAGATCAACAAGATCCTCCTGGTAAATTAGTTCACCCTGCTTACCTGCAAGGGCAAACAAGAAAAGAAGAACCGCTTTGGGGATCATGTCATTGAAATTTCCGTCGCCCCACTCATCTCGGGCTTCCGAACTCTCAAGGAGTGTTTGCAACAGATATTCGTACATGTGGTTCAGTGCGGTGGTGTATCGCTCTGGGGATAATGTCCCCATTTCAGACAGGAGCGTCTCGCCACGACTGCTCAACTTGAGCCAGCCGCCTTCAAGCTCCAGTAGTCCAGCATGTATAGCCAGCCTGCGCTCAAAACACAGCTGCCGGACGTCCATTTCACGCAGGCTGCCGCTTCGTGGTCGCTCCGAAAGCTCGGCGTAGGCTCCATCTACCAGTCTGCCAACCAGTGATACAGGCAGATATCCGGCTGTCGTCATCTTGACCCGCCCGGCATCCCCTATGACTTCCAGCAGCTCTCGCACACGGCCAAGTACCGGAACCGTTTGTACGTCATCATGGGTCAAGCGCGCATCAATCTCAAAGGTAGAAGCTCCAGCCTCCAAACTCTTCCCGTACAACGCCGTCAGCAGTGCTAACTCAGGCCCACCGCCACCCATCGGCCCCAGTACGTGCACGTCCTCGTGCGAGAGTTGTTCCTGTCTGTCTTCCATCCCGGCGTCGTCCCGGAAATCGTCCCTGTCATCCTCCTCAGAGGCTCCAGGGAATTGAATGATTTTCGCCATTGGTAGTTCTGAGTGTACTACCGCCCGCGTAGGAACGCAACGTCTGGAATGTGCGTCTACAGCTGAGCAAAATCCATCTCGCTCAGGGTTCTATGAAGCTCCTCCAATGATACCGGTTTTGTAATGCAGGCATTCATACCGGACTCAACGAAACCGGCAAGATCTTCCGGCATTGCATGCGCCGTAATTGCAACGATAGGGATGTCAGGGCTCACGGAAAGACCCCCAGATCTACGGATAGTACACGTCGCCTCCACGCCGTTCATCTCAGGCATCTGAATGTCCATGAGGACAAGGTCAAACTCCTGTTGCTCAAGCGTCTCAACCGCCTCACGTCCGTTGTTCACCGTAACCACCTCGTGGCCGAGCTGCTCCAGCAAACGCCGCAGTACAAGCCGGTTCAGACGGTCGTCCTCGGCAACCAGAATGCGAAGGCAAGAATGAACGCCTGCCGTGCGTCTATCGACGAGTTCCCATTCATCGGCGCCCCCTGTGCCGGAGCTGGTGCCGGTAACGACGAAGTCCCTTGTGTCGCTTTCGGGTTCCGCGGCGTCGCTCGAGTCGGGCCTAAGTGGAAGCTCCACAGAGACCGAGGTGCCCACTCCAGGCTCACTATCTACCCACACCCGACCATTCATGAGTCTCACCAGCCGGTCCACAATAGGCAGACCCAAACCCACCCCGGGTTGGGTACGAGTGTAGGCGTGTTCAACCTGAAAAAAGGGCTCAAAAAGCCTATCAACTTGATCCGGGGTCAACCCAATGCCGGTATCGACCACAGAAATGAGCACCCGTAGTTCCGAGCTTGCGTCGTGCTTTGCAACATCCGCAAGGTACGGTGCATTCTCTGTCACTCGTGACACCGAAAGCTTCACGGTGCCGCGCTCGGTAAACTTAACCGCGTTTCCCATCAGGTTAAAAAGAATTTGACGTATACGCGTGTCGTCACCAATCAAATACGCAGGTAGGTCCTTGTCTATCTGACGTTGCAGAGTAAAGTCCTTGTCGGTTGCCGTCACCCTGAACAAATCTAGAACGGAATCAACGAGTTCCGGAACGGAAAAACGACACTCGCGTATACTCAGGGCTCCGGACTCAACTTTTGACAGGTCAAGAATGTCGGACAGCAGTTGCGTCAGACGATTTGTCGCACCAAGCGCCATGCGCACATAGTCCGCCCGCACTCCCTCCAGCCCCGTTCTCTGGAGAAGTTGCAGGGTACCGAGAATTCCATTGAGTGGAGTTCGGATCTCATGGCTCATGTTCGCCAGGAACTCGGTCTTGGCCTTACTTGCCAACTCAGCTTTTTCCTTAGCATGCTTAAGATCGGTGACATCCCACCACGCCCCAACGACCTCAGTTTTGCCATCTATTCGCGACAGTACCCGCCGTCGATCGTGAATCCAATGATAGCTGCCGGTGCTGTCCCTGACCCTGTACTCCTGGGGCGTTGTTGGTTGGCTGCTAACCGAGTTCAAGACCTCAACATCGTCCGGATGTACCAGCCCCCACCACACTTCCCCCGAGCCCAGTAATTCATCGGGTTCATAACCCAGCACTTCGCGCACGTTTTCATTGACATAGGTAATCCGAATGAGACCTGACTGACCAATGCTGAATCCATAAATGACTGCCGGTGTGTGGGAGATGAATGCGTTCAAGCGCTCGGTATTACGACGTAGGTTGTCTCGCATTTTCCTTTCGGCCGACTCTGCTCGAATGCGAGCAAGTAACAACCCAACCATATCCGCATATGCTTCTACCTGACTCCGATTCTCAAGCCTGCCGCCTTGTCCAAATATCAAGCAGAAGTTGCCAATGGTACTTGTGCCCTTCATGGTCTTCACAACCGCGACCTTACCAACGCGCACCGTTCGCTCAATAAGCAGAAGAGCCCCACGGGAAAGGCTAGCTCCCGCAACATCAGGTAATGAGCTGAAAACCTTCAGCTTCTCTTCTCCTAATCGGCGCTCCCAGGCAGCGTCACGAGGCCAGCGGCGCCCCACAATGGGGAAACCAAGAATGTCGGTGGACTTTTTCACAAGTTGAGGAAGGCCCGAAAGCGCAACCGTTGTGGAACTCTCCCCGTCCTCTTGCAGAATATTCAACGCAGCAAAGCGTGCACCTGAGATATCCTGCATGACACGACACATCTCTTGGTAGTCAATGTTCTCCGCGTTATAGGAATGTAGAAACTGTGCTGCCTCCGATAGAGCATACTCTGCCGTCACATCATGAAAGGAGACCGCACAGTACTCCTTATCCGCACCAAAAGCCTGCCCCTTAACCCAACGCTTCAGGACTCGCGAGTAGCGCTCAAAGAACTTCACTTCACCATTGAGAGCTGCCTCGGCAAGCAAAGAAACCCAGTCAATCTCATCACCAAGCAGCTCCGGAATAACCTCGCTCACACGCTTGTCAATGATATCCAAGGCGCTGAGGCCGGTCATTCGTTCATAGGCCCGGTTAACTTCCAAGAACACTAAGTCCTCGGGCACGCCTTCCGTATTGAGCAGAATTCTGTGGTAGGCGTAGGGCATGGGCGATGTTCGAACTATTCGCCGGTAGCTTTCTCTATCCATGTGGTGTGGTTCATCCATGTGGTGTGGTTCGCTCATCATAGCCTCGCATATTGCCAGCGCCCTTTGCCGCAGCATTCACCTTGCCATAGCACTACAGCAGAATAAAATACACCCAAATTGAGTCCGATAACATGAAAACGTAGGAAAGGTAGGCGCTGACTGTCTGTTTTTATATACTATCTCAGAAAGCTTATGAGCACCGGCGTCTCTGGCTGTGCGCAATTAGTCGTGAATGTGCTTCACCCGCCCGACCTGCCCCGAGCTGAGCTTAACCTTTATGCCATGTGGATGCGTGGCGGAGTTCGTCAGAACTCGCTCTACAATCCCCTCAGTCAGCTCACCACTGGCCTGATGGTGTTTGAGTACAACCGATACGTGTCCGCCTATTCTAATACTTTCCCGTTTGCTTCCGTCCATAGACTACCGTCTCCTACCCCTCATGCTCGCACATAGCAGGCAAAAATAAAAGGCACCGGAGCGCACAGATGGCACCCCGGCACCAGGAGGTGCGAGAAGATCTAAACCAAACCCAACACGTACACGCCTATAGGGTTGCGTGCCTCTATATGACCTGTCGTTCCACGCGGGCACGTTCGTCCTCAACGGATTCGTGAGGATACCAGCGCGGATTTTTGAACTCAATGTGAGCGGTACTGCCTTCCTCCAAGACATTCGTATGAGGTGCATGTACCCGAATACTCTGAGTACCAATGCGAACGTGGTACTCAATGCAAAACGTCTGATACAGCCTTTTTTCTACAACCACAGGGTAACCAGTCGTTTCCTCCCTCGAGATCTTAATCTCGTTCGGACGAGAGGCAAGCACCCCCTCGGTGGCCGATCCGGCTTCCTCTGGAATCTCAAAAGGTATGCTTCGTTCCGGCTCACCGGTCGGATACGCTTTGCCGTCTCGTACCTCAATATCAAGAAAGTTTGATAGTCCCAGAAAACCGTACACAAACTTACTTGTCGGCTTGTTATACAGGGTCGTGGGCGTGTCACTTTGGATGATGTTGCCCATGTCCATAACCAACATGCGGTCTGAAATTGCCATTGCTTCCGACTGATCATGAGTCACGAATATTATTGTGAAGTTGAACTTTTTTTGGAGCTGCTTAATCTCAAATCGCATTGACTCTCGAAGTTTTGGGTCAAGATTGGAGAGTGGTTCATCCAACAGCATTATACGCGGGTTCACCACCAGCGAGCGCGCAAGCGCAATCCGCTGCTGTTGACCACCGGACAAGTCCGACGGATACACGTTCTCCAGCCCATTCAAACTCGTATGCTTTAGTGCCTCGGTCACAGCCTTATTAAGGTCTGTGCGGTTCATGTTCTTCACACGAAGAGGAAAAGCAACATTCTCGAATACATTCAGGTGCGGCCAGACAGCAAAGGACTGGAACACCATGCCCAGACCACGGTGCTCGGGCGCAACGTAGTGGTTCTTCTTCTTGATAGAGACCGGCTTGTCGCCAAGCCAGATCTCACCTTCACTCAGGTCTTCAAACCCAGCGATCATCCGGAGCGTGGTCGTCTTGCCACAGCCGGAAGGTCCGAGGAAAGCGAAACACTCGCCCTCCTCAATTGTCAAATTGATGTTGTTGACCGCAGTCACCGACCCACCGTCGCGAGTTGGAAAGCGTTTCGTAACGTCCTTGAGGATTATATGATCCATCTTAGATACCCTTCCTGTCCTTGGTCACAAACTTGAGAATCATGTGTCCGGCGAAGATAATCATGATTGCAACCGATGCAAGTGCCGATGCCTGGGTGATTCGTCCCTCGGCATTAATGGAGTAGATAGCGACACCCAGTGTACGTGTAAACGGCCCATACAGCAAAATAGATGTTGTGAGCTCCCGCATGGCTGGCAGGAAAATGAGAAAGAAGCCCGCAATCATCCCCGGACGGATGAGCGGAATAGTAATGTCGCGTAGAGACTCCAGGTGCGTGGCGCCACAACTCCGCGCAGCCTCTTCCAGAGAGTAATGCACCTGCTCAAGTGAGGCCGATGCCGACTTCATCGCAAAAGAAACGTAACGGGCAATATACGCAATGAGAATGATCCAGAGTGTGTTATATAAATTCAGCCCGAAGCGCCCGCTCCACACAAGTATCACACCAATAGCCAAAACAATGCCCGGAATTGAGTACGGCAAGAGTGAGAGCAGCTCGAGAAGACTCTTCCCTCTCGGTTTGACCTTGATCACCACATACGCAATCATCACGCCCAGGAACATAGTAATGACTCCGGCGGACAGAGACAGCGTAATGCTGTTGGCAATGGAGTCCCGAACCATCTTGGAGTGGAAGAGGATGTTGGTGTAGTTGCGAAAGGACATGTTCTCGAGTCGCAGCGGCAACCCGTACGCGTTCAGCATTCCCACCGCAAATATCATGAACAACGGGAGCAACACGATTATCGCGAGTGAGGCGAGACAGATGAATAGCAGTGGGAGCTTCGCGCCTCTCAACTTAATGAGCATGGGCCTCATGCTCTTGCCCTTGATAATGTCGTAGTGACCGGACTTGAGAATGAGCTTCTGCAAGTAAAGCGATGCAATAACCACAACGACAAGCAGAATAGAAAGCGCAGCACCTTCACGAATGCCCTGAAAACTCCCGGCCTGTCGTGCAATAAGCGCGTAGATTCTGGTCGGCAAGGTGAAAATGTTGTTGGAGAATCCCAGTATTGCAGGCACCCCAAAGTGAGAAAGCGAAGAAATGGTAATGAGCATCGCCCCTGAGGCTATAGCTGGAAGAACCAAGGGTAGTGTTATTTTGCGGATTACATACCATTGGTTAGCGCCTGCAATGCGTGCGGACTCTTCCAGGGTTGGATCCATCCGCTCAAGTGCACTCACAACCTGGAGAAACACAAAGGGGAAGTAATAGCAGGTCATCACAAAAATAATGCCGGCCAGGCTGTGCATGTCAAAAAGGGGCGTGCGCGTGCCTGTGAACTCCATCCACATACGGTTGATATACCCGGCCCGGGGAGAGAGCAAAAGGCTCCATGCCATGGCGCCAAAGAACGGCGGAAACATGTAGGGGATAGCAAAGAGTGACTTCATGAGACCTTTGAGCGGAATGTCACTTCGTCCAATCAGCCATGCATAGAAGAGTCCAATAAGGGTTCCGAAAAAGGTAACTCCGAGCGCCACCACCAGGGTATTCCACATCGCCTTGAGGTTCTCGGGCTGAGCGATAACGCGAAAGAACATTTGATAATCAAACGCGGTACCGTAGAAGAAGGTACTCCATACAATCATCAGAACTGGCATCAGCACGGTGATAAGGAGGATACCCAAGGTCAAAAGAAAGAGAAACTGATCGAGACCGATACGTTTCCCGTCAAGCGAAAAGTTCTTTCGCAAAAAGAGCGCTTTTATTGCCGCCATACAGCATATCCTTTCGATTCTGAGTTCGTGTTGTTTCCCACAGTTACACCACCACTCCGGCCTGTCCCTCTCGAGAGTAGAAGACCGGGTCGACAAGCTTAAGACCCTGCAGACTCCCCTCCTCAGGCACACCGTGTTGGAGCGCGTCAAACGAGTCCTGCTGAACGCGGATTTCTTGATCCGCCACCTGGACGATGTAGTCAAACTGGTTGCCGAGATAGGTTACCCGTTTCACCGTTCCTACAAATCCGTGCTCCGAGTCCGGTGAGGTGAACTGCACGTCCATGGGTCGGAATGCCACCAACAGATCATTGCGATCCGGCACCTGAGTGTTTGGCAGTGCAATTCGCTGGAACCCATCGCCATCCTTAAGCAACATTTTGCCACCATGGAACTCTACTGGAAGGAAGTTCGAGACTCCAAGGAATTCAAATACGTATTTGTCGGTAGGCTTTGTCCAGACGGTCTCTGCTGTGCCGACCTGCCGTATATGTCCGGTGTTGTCCATGATTGCCATGCGGTCTGAGATAGTCATGGCTGTTTCCTGATCGTGGGTAATGTAGAGCACCGTTACGCCTAGCTCATGTTGAAGATTACGAATCTCGTAGGCCATCTCCTCACGGAGGGTAGCATCAAGATTGGTAATCGGCTCATCCAGCACAATGAGGTCGGTGGACGAGACCAGAGCGCGAGCCAGCGCAACACGTTGCTGTTGGCCACCAGAGAGCTGTGACGGCAATCGGTCGCCGAACTCAGCCATACGCACCAGAGCCAATGCCTTGAGGGCCCTTTCGCGAGCCTCGGTCTTGGCAACCTTCCGCTTCTTGAGCGGGTATGCAATATTCTCAAGTACCGTTAGGTGCGGCCAGACTGCGTAGTCCTGAAACACAACACCTATCTTGCGCCGTTCCGGTGCAATTGATATGCGGCGCGCCGGACTCGAAACGACCTGCTCGCGCACCGAGATTTCTCCCTCGGTAATCTTGATAAAGCCGCACAAAGCCCTCAGCAAGCTCGTTTTGCCGCAACTTGAGGGCCCGACAATCGCAAGGCTTTCACCGTCGCGCACGTCAATGCTGAGCTTATTGATTATTTGGTTTTTCCCGTACGACACGGAAATATCCTTCATCTCAACTGTTGCCATAAGCAGTCTCCAGAGTAATTTCAACCTGTGTGAATAGAAGTCAGAAAGAACTGAACGGGTGGCACCCGCTCCTCAACGTACAGAACGTCGGCGAGCGGGCAAGCACACCCAAAACACGAAACACTACTTAAAGATGTTGTCGAAGCGGGAAACAATGTTGTCACGCTCGGCAACGAGAAGCTCAGCGTCAACCGGAAGCATGCGTCGCCCGGCGTCCTCAGGTGAAAGCCAGCCATCACCCAGAACCATGTTCGGGTTAATAGGCATTGTGTATTCATCTACCAACACCTGCTGTCCTTCCTCGGAAATGATGTAGTCGTAGAGGAGTTTTGCTGCCTCAGGGTTGCTGGTGTTCCGAATGATTGCTATTGGACTTTCAATCAAGGGAATGTTGTCCGCCGGGTAGATAAAGCTAATGGGCGCACCCTGGGCCTGAATCTCCCGCGCAATATAGTCAACGCCAACCGAAACCATATACTCACCAGCCGCGACACTGTTCACAACGCCGGTAGACCCACGCTCAAGGCGCATGTTGTTGTCTTTCAGTGCCTGGAAGTAGTCCCAGCCGTAGTTCGGATGCTGTACCAAACCTGCCACCGTGAACATTGTGGTTCCGGAGGTTGTTGGGTCGGTCATTGCGATGTAGTCGTTCAGCTTAGGATTCAGAAGATCGTCCCAGGTCTTAGGAGCCTCGTCGTAGGTCAACATATTGGTGTTGTACACAAAACCAAGCATGATCAGTCGTCCCGAAATGTAGTAGCGATCCGGGTCCTTAAACTCGTCAGGAACATTTGCAGCAACGGGTGAGTCATACTGAAGCAGCAGGCCCTGTTGCTTGAACTGCTCGTAGTGCGTTGGATCGCCAACCCAGATCAGATCTGCGGCAATGCCGCCTGCCTGCTGCTCGGTTGCGAGTTTTGTCATGACGTTACCGGTACCAGCGGTATAGTAGTCCATGACGATGTTCGGATGCTTTGCCATGAATCCCTCACGGATTGCAGCCAACTGCGAATCCTTGAGCGAACCATACAGCATAACGCTTTGCCTGCCTTCTGCGCTTGAGCTATCGCCCCCACCGCACGCGGTAAAGGTCGCACTCAGAGCAACCACCAGAACAAGCGCCGTAACCAGACGCAGTACATTCTTCCTTTTCATCTTCCTCTCCTTGTGGTGACCTAATTGGTCATGTTCCCTGCTATCGTAGATGGACCACTGTCCTGGCGAAACTTTAAAATGCGAATCTTGGGACTGTTGGCAGAATTCAAAGAGTCCTTGCGAAGAAATACCCGCAGGATCTCAGGTAGCGTCCGGGGTGGAAACCAGCGCCAGTTGTTTTCGGTAGGTGTTTGGAGTGTAACCGGTTCGTTTGCGAAACAAGGTGTAGAAGTAGTTCTCGTTAGAAAATCCGACCCGGACAGCAATCTCACGTGCCGAGAGTGAAATGTCGTCCTTGAGCAGGCATTTTGCCTGCTCAATGCGGAAATTGAGTATGAACTCACTGAGCGAGTAAGGACGGAGCTCTTTGTAAATCCTTGATAAATACGGTGTCGAGAGTCCAATCTGCTCAGCGATCCGGGCTGGCGAGAGGTTCGCGTCGGAATACTCACCCTCGACAATGTGCTCAATTTCGGACACAAGCTTGGCCACACGTACCTGCCGGTGGCGCTGCATCTCTTCCTTGAACAGCGTGAACAACTCGCCAAAGACGCCGACGAGCTGGCTTCGGCCCCGGATGCTGCCCAGGCAGGCCTCAAACTCATGCATACAAAACTCAGAGGAGCGAGAAAAATAGCCCTGTGACTGGAGTTCCTTTGCCTGGAACTGTAGAGAAACAAACAGTCGCTTCAGCGAGAATCGCACTTGATCATAGCGGTACTCCGAGATAACGTCGAGAAAGGTCTCAAACTCCTGAATGCTCAACTCGGAGTTCCCAGCCTTGATGCTGTGAAGCAGAGTTTTCTCCTGCTCGGTTGGGTAGTTGAACTCGCGAACATCGCGGATGTAGTCCTCGGCCGAGAATACCCCGGTATTTCCAAACAGAAGGAGCTTGTTGTACAGATCGAGCATGTTCTCATACCCGGCGGCCAACCCGGCGACTCCCTGTATCGTTCCACTCGTTATGAGGATCTCGGCATCATAGCCCTCGAGTGGTGGCTCATCCTGCCAGAGAAGTATTCGGTGGCCACCCATGTCAAGTTCAAAGAGTTTTTCCCTCTCCTCTGTCGAACTCGGCGCACTGACAGTTTCGAGACCGGGGTACGGAGCAGTTCCACTCTTCATGAGCGCCATAGCGAAGTCTCCACCCGGGTCAAGGTGCAGACCGTAGTTCGCAAACAGTTCAGCAGTTTCCGGCAGAGGTAACTCCGGCATATTCCCATGGAGTAACTCTTTCAGAAGGTCGCTACGAAGTGTCGCACGATACACCTCGGAGGTCTCTTCCAAACTCGAGGTCTCGGAAATCATGGTTTCAATTCGCGAGGACAGGTACTCCATGTCGCTGAGGTCCTGTTCGGATGAACCTTCATCCGGAGATTCTGCCGGAAGTGATGTAACGAGTTCACCTATGGGTCGATATATACGCCGAGAGAAGACAAACGCCATTGCCGAACCTATGAGGAGAAATACACACACAAGAGCAAGCACGCGGGCCCGAAGAACCCACAGTGGACGCATGAAGTGGCTGTACGGCACCTGACGTATGAGATACAGGTCTCCGTCGTCACTTCGGCTGAACATAGTCAAGGTGCGGTCCGAGCCCCGGCCGTCGACAAAGTACCCGCCGTCAGCTCCCGAACTCATAATGGTACGCATAAATGGCTTGTCCGAGATATCTGCCAGAAAGCGTGAGCGGTCAGGGTGATAGACAATCTGCCCTTCCCTGTTGACGAATAACTGCAAGGCGTTCGTGTTGGCCTCAGAGCCGAGCACCTCCCCCAGCCAGTCCAGGGTCACGTTAATGATAAGAGCGCCTTGTATCGGACCCTGAAAACTCATGGGGTCGTAGTAGATGAAGCTATACAATGGCTCATCCCGCCCCTTGTATCGCAATACACGTGGAATGGGTACCAGTCGCATAGGTTCCCGTTCAGCAAAGAGCAAGTCCTTTACTCCAGAGTCGTAAAAGCTGTCAATGTAGCCTGAGCGATAGTTGGAACTTGAGTAGATGAACTCGCGCTTTGGATTATAGACATAAATAGAGTGAATATGGGTGCCCATGCTCTGTACCGAGTCAATTCGTCTGAGTCCGGTGAGCTCCTCAAAGTTGCTAAGATCCACCCGGTGCATGAGCCGTTGTACTGCGGGTTCAAAGAACAGCTCCATCCCCGAGACTCTGATCATTCGGCGCACGTACTCATTGACCCGACGGGTTTCCTCAAGCACCTCTTGGTTAAGCAGATTAACTGTGCGAGTGTTCGCTGCCTCGAAGGTACGAGTAAGTACAAAGGACAAGACTGTGACGCTTACCACAATAGCGACGAGGAAGAACATCCAGATTCGGAAAAAGTAGGTGCGTGTGAATCGTGCTTTTGTCACCAGGTCATTACCGCAATGACGTCATACTAACGCGGAATGGCACTCTACGGCTACGATTTTTTAGCTACCGTGTGTCTTCACTGCCTCAACCATGGCTTTTGCCGCGTGCGGATCAAACCAGGCCTCAAAGCTGCAGCCAGGAGCCAACAGAAACTTGGTCGGGCCCCCAAGCTCAACCCCCTCCAAAGCATTTCGCACCGCATCGGCCGGTGTCACCAGTTGCAGGCGCCATTTATCCAGCCCCGCCATAATACTGCCACCGAACTGCTGCCGCATCTCCGGTATCGAAGGATTTGAGGGATAGCGATCTTCATACGAGAGAATATCTATGGGAATATCCTGGATCTCCTCAACAAATATCCCATAATCATGCATGTGCAGCGTGTTCATGGGCGCACTGCCCTTGATCTCCTCAAAAATCTGCTTCACAAAAGGTTTGGCAAAGGTGCGGTACCGCTCCTGCGACATCTGCTGCGCCGCTCCAAAGGTGGAAACAAACACCCCAGCGGCTCCCCGCCTGATTGACTCCTTGCAGTAAGCAATGACGCTCTCGGTAATAGCCTCCAGCGCCGTTATCACAGCCTGCGGGTGCTCATCCATGAGCCGCTCACAGTGCTCGCCTGCAAGGCTGCGACGCAGCACCTGCCAGGGGTCAAATACCGTGTCTATGAAGTAGGCCTCGTCTTTGAGCTCACGAGCCAGGATATCTATGGCGTCCAGTTGCATAGCCCAGTCACAGCTGTGTATATCAACAGGCTTGATCCGCCCAAGCGCTGCAGCGCTGTTGATCTCTAACAGACCGTCCGGCAACGGAAAATAGTAGTCATTCATGAGCTTAAGAAAGTCCAGGTCATAGTACCTGAGAAACTCCAGGGATAGCTCGGCGATACGGGTGCCGGGTGCGTGTTGTACCCCGAAATGGTACCAGAACGATATCGGCGGACGGTCTAACTCGCGGCCCGAAAGTGAAGCATCTACTCGCTCAATCTTGGTCATTCGGCACCTCCTGTTGGCAAAGATACCAAGGGTTGGGGCAAAGGACTACACCGACCGGCACGCACAGTTTTTACTTGACCTGGAAAACAAAGCGACCTACGCTTAACCCAGACAAGACGAAGAAAGGACGGGAATCGAGTGTGAGAAAACGCTGGTCGGTTCTAGTACTCATGTGCTCCGTTGCACTGTCCGGGCTGGTGGCTTCCTGCGCGGGGCTTCCGGCTCCGCACCCGCAGGAACCGTCCTTACTTGTCATTCTTACCGAACCAAGCCCCGGTCCCGAACGGGAGTTGCGGCTCATGCGCCGTGCACCGGGTGGCGAGTTACTGCTCCATGAGTCCATCCGTTTATCAGCGGCCGAGCGCGAGGTACGGTACCTGAGGCTACCTGCAGGCGAGTACGCAGTGCAGGACACTCCGAACACCACACAGCAGCACACATTTGTTATTCCACCCGACAATATCACTCTATTTCCCTATGTGCTGAGCGCATCCGCACCTGCACGCACGCTGACCGAGGCCGATCAACTACGGGCCGCGACTGACCTCTCGGACTTTGTCCGCTTCCACCGCTGGGCCGGTGGCAGCTTCTTTGGTTTTGGTCGCTACACTAGCCTTCTCGGCCGCGCCACCGACCGTTTTCGCCTTGCGGTCACTACCACTCCGACTGCTTCCGAGCTTGCAATAGATGCCGAACCGGTAGGGCGTACTCCCATTACCCTTCAACTCCCGGCTGGCCGGTACGCCCTCGATCTCAGCCAGGAAGGATACGAGCCTGCTCGCATCATAACCGAGCTCATCTCGGACGCTGAACTACAGGTCGAGCTGGTCGAGAGCACCGATACTACCGTTCCTGAACTAACCGAGTACGGCCTGTTGCTGCAGCGCTTTGCTACCTTGCTGGACGGCGAGGATGACCTGTTCTCCGTCCCCTTTGGCAACTCTCTCCAGACTATGCTGGCACAGGATGAGCGTATTCGTGTCCTCGCCGACGGGCATCGACCCTCGCGTGGAGTTGATCAAGAGCGAGCGGTGCTGTTCCAGCCGGACTACGCCTATGCCGAGAGTATTGGCGCCGAGCTCATACTTGCCGGCTTTTATACGACACGAGGTGAGGAGCTCTTTGTTACTGCAGGGCTGTACGATGTTCGCACCCGCGGCATCAAAACCAGCACCCTGCTCACCGGCCGAGCCGGTCTGGAAATCTTTAGCACCGTAGATGAAATGACCGCTACCTTGTCACAGTCGGTAGACCGGGTCTTGCTGGCGCGGGGCCAGGACAGTACAGGCACGGCCGAACTCGTAAGTGAGGAGCTCAGCGGTCGTGAGCGCCGCACCGTAGAACGAGACATGGTATTGAGGCGGCATGCGCGGCATCACGCTGTTGCGGCTTCTCTAGGTTTCGGGAATGCACCGAGTCCGACAGAGGAGACTGTTGGAGATAATGACGATGTACGCCGTAGAGATGGCCCAACATACTCGGCGGGTATCACCTACACCTACCAACTTCGACCAAACCTGGCCATCTTTGCCTCATTTGTTCCGGACTTCACGACCCCGCGTGACCGGGGCGGTCGTGACACGGAGCAGGACGCTGCCCTTGATCTCCCATTCAGCATTGCTCCCGAGTTCCTTTATGGCTCGCACTCACTAGACATTTATATGCGGCCTGGACTCGAGTACCGTTATGCAGTTCCCAGCACTGTACGTGCTCCCCGTTTCCTCGAAGGGGGGGAGGAATTCGAGGTGGTGGAAGCAAGACTTGGCCCGTATTCCTACCTCAGTGGCTTTCTTGACACCGGTGTCCGACTCTATACACACCAAAGATTCTCACGCCCCAACACCTTTGTTAACTTTGGAGTTACGTTCTATCTGATCTCGTACGAGGTCGGCACCGCCTTTCCGGCCGATGTGACAGCGCTCAGTGAGAACCTCATGTTATATGCGGGTTACGGCTTACGCCTTGGGGGTGCACAGTGAGGGCAGTAGCAATACCCCTCCATGCCAGGCAGACACTGCTTGCTGGTGTAGGGCTCATAGCTCTTTCTGTGGTCATGCCAGCAGCAGCGTCAGAAACCAGGGTTGTGCCACGAGAGGTCTATCCGGCTCCTTTCGAGACGGAACTCGTATCGGACGTATTACCAGGCTTTACCCAGAACCAGACGGCTTTTCTTGGTGTTCTCTCGGAACTGGTGTTCTTGCAAGCAGCTGTTGCCGAGCCTCTGCTGCGAAGTGCCTCGCCCGAGCAGGCCGACTCGGTCATACGCACCGAACTATCGCTGGCGGCAGAGGAAGAGTCCGGCACACCAGGCATGGACACAGCCTCTACCGAAAACTGGCAGGTCTCGGTGTTCCTGCTCCATGGCGTTGAAGAAGTAGAACGAGTAACCCGCCCTCTACCTGCCGCAGGGCTGAGCTTCTCCGAGGTGCAGCAGCTGGTACAGGAGGCTACAGCGGCCTTTGTTCCGTATATGGGGCCGGTTGAGCGTTCGCTTGAGGTCGCTGAGATCGTACAGCGCAGTAGGCGGGAAGAGGTGGAGCAAATCCTCTCACTCGAGGACCGTCTTGACAGCCGCTTTCTCTTTACCCTGTGGGCTGCCGAAATTCGCGCTGTGCGTTACTCAGAAGTCACCTTTGATGCAGTCACAGGCAATGTGGACGAATACTTCGATGAGACGGAGCTCGTGTTTTCGCCCTTCCCCATCGTGGCTGAACTTATCTACTTCCGCTCGCGCGGTTTCGGGTTCCTCGCCCGTATGTCGGTAGACTTCAACAGGAGCACCCCGTTCTACGAGTGGACCCTGGAAGCCGAGGAAGGTGATCAAGTGAAGTCGGCCTGGAATCAAACCGATAACCTCATTCTGTTGCCGGGGATCGGCCTACATTACCGCTCACTCGGAAGAGTTGGCATAGACCTGTCCCTCATCTACTCCCTGGGTGCGGCCCGCGTGACCGCCCGTAGGGATGTTGCCCAGGACGAAGTGTTTGACCAGCAAGAGACGGTCGATAACTTCCTTGCGGAGGGTGAGAGCATCTGGTTTCTGTATCAGATGCTGACCTTCCAACCGGGCTTAACAGTGGCGCTCAACGACCGCTGGGCCCTGAGGGCGGCAACATCATTTGGCTTTGACCCGCGCGCACTCGCAGAGAGCACGCCTTTCAATGATTCTGCCGCATTCGCTTTCCGCTATCTGCAGCTTGGCCTTGCCCGCCGTTTCTAAAGGCTGGTTTGACGTTTCGGGCGTGATGCAGCTCCCAAGCAGGCTGAATGCCAAATTTCCTTGACAACTCAAAAAGGGCGCTCTTATAGTTATGGGCAACCTGCTCTTCACTCATTAAAGAGAACAAACGAGCAAGAACCATCACAAGCGGTACAACTGCTGCGGCAAGGAGTCTATGGTATGAGCTTTCAGACCGATTCGATCAGAAACGTTGCAATAGCCGGTCACGGTGCGACCGGGAAAACATCCTTAGTGGAGCAGATCCTGTTTCAGACCGGAGTAATTGGTCGGGCCGAGGCCGTGGAGAGCGGCAAGTCTACCAGTGACTACACCGAGGAAGAGGCTAGCAACGGTATTTCGATTCACGCCTCACTTACGCATGTGGATTGGAAGGACTGCAAGATCAATATGCTCGATACCCCGGGTGCGGCCGACTTCATTGGTGAGGTCGTAGCGTCATTCCGCGCATGCGAGTCTGCCCTGCTCGTTATATCCGGCAAAGCGGGCGTTCAAATTGAGACAATCAAGCTCTGGCGGCTCCTTGAGCAACGGACAAAACCACGGCTGGTGTTCATAGGGAAGATGGATGAAGAAGGGGCCGAGTTCGAAGCGGCGTTGGAAAGCCTTCGGACGCGCTTTGAAACAAGCTTTGTTCCGGTTTCTATTCCCATGGGCTCCGGTTCCAAACATAGCGGTGTGATTGATCTCATCAGCATGAAGGCCTACACGGCCGGTAAAGGCGGCAAAGAAACCGAAACCGAGATTCCGGCCGAGTTCAAGGACGCCGCAGAAACGGCGCGCGCTGAACTCATTGAACTCGCGGCCGAAGGTGATGATGAGCTCGTTGAGAAGTTTCTGGCCGAGGAAACCCTCAGTACCGAGGATGTTATCCGAGGCTTGAAGGCAGGCACGGCCGAGGGCCGCTTAGTGCCGGTAACGTGCGGTGCCGCCCTGTCCGGTAGCGGCGTTGCTACGTTGTTAGACATCATTGCCAATGCTGCTCGTTCACCTATGGGCATTGAGGAAACGGTAATCAATGAAGATGGAACCGAGAGCAAACTGGCCATTAACCCCGATGCCGAGTTCTCGGGCTTATGCTTCAAAACTACTATCGATCAATTCTCGGGCAAGCTCTCCTTTGTGAAGGTTGTAACCGGTTGCCTCAACTCAGAAACCGAGCTCTCAAATGCACGCGAAAAAAAGAAAGAGCGTGTCAACAAATTCTTCACCGCTCAGGGTAAGAAACTTGAGGAGGTACAGCAGGTCTGTGCGGGAGATATTGCGGTACTCGCCAAGTTGGCCTCGGCAAATACCAGTGACACATTCTGCACGCCGTCCCACATTTTCAATTTCCGCCAGCTGGCCTTACCCCAACCGGTATATGCGGTAGCGGTTGAAGGGGCCGAAAAGAAGGACGAGGATAAGTTGGGAGAGGCGCTCCATAAAGTTGTAGAAGAAGATCTGACCCTCCACGTAGACTTCAATGGAGAAACCAAGGAAACCGTTGTCTCCGGTATGGGCGAACTGCACATCAATATCGTGTTGGACCGAATTCGCACCCACCAAAAGGTGGCCGTTAATACCCATGTGCCGCGTGTCGCCTATCGCGAAACCATTACCAAGCCCGCAGAAGCCACCTATCGTCACAAGAAACAGTCCGGTGGGCACGGCCAGTTTGGTGAGGTGACTATACGGATTCGGCCCCTCGAACGTGGTGAGCAGTACGCATTTGATAACCTTATTCGCGGAATGGCAGTCAGCAAGGGCTACATTCCTGGAATTGAAAAAGGTCTTAAGGAAGCAATGGCGGAAGGCGTCCTGGCCGGTTATCCAATGGTCGATATTGGCTCGGAGCTCTTAGACGGAAAGGAGCACTCGGTCGACTCCTCGGAAATGGCATTTAAACTGGCAGCAAAGGGAGCAATGCGTGAAGCGGTTGCCAAGGCTAAACCGACTCTGCTTGAGCCAATTGTGAATCTTGAGGTCTTCATTGAGGACCAGTATCTGGGTGATGTACTCTCGGATCTTACGTCTAAGCGTGGACGTGTACTTGGTCAGGACTCACTCGGTGGTGGGCTCATCTCTATTCGAGCCCAGGTTCCGCAGGCTGAGCTGCTGCGATATGCCATAGACCTGCGCTCAATCACCAGCGGCACCGGTGCATTTGAGTTGGAGTTCAGCCACTATGACCCGATTTCGGGCAAGATCGCAGACGACGTGATTAAGGCGGCACAACAGACGGCCGAGGCTCACGCATAAGCCTCCCACATCACAAACGCTCGACGCTAACGAAAACTGAGCCTGGGGTGCATCAATGCACTCCCAGGCTCATTTTTTTCGACCAGGACTCCGCGTTACTGGGCACCCTGCTATGTTTGCGTACCATAATGATGGCCATGCTCAGCCATGCTCAGCCGCCGTCAGCCACGCTCAGCCATAGGGGTGTACCGATTGCGACCGGCAATGCTCTTGTAGGCCGGGCGAATGATTTTTCCACCACTGACAATCTCTTCAAGCCGGTGCGCACACCAACCGGGTATTCGCGCTACCGCAAAAATGGGTGTGTAAAGATCGGTAGGGATGTTCAGCATCTTGTAGACAAAACCGGAGTAGAAATCCACGTTAGGTGCAATATCCATCTCCCGTCCCTTGTGTTCGCTGAACACCTGGGGAGTTAGTTTCTCAATGAGTTTGTATAAATTAAACTCCTTAAGGAACTCCTTCTCGGTAGCAAGTTCCTCCGCCTTACCCTTAATTATAACCGCACGAGGATCCGACAGCGTATAGACCGCATGCCCCATCCCGTAAATGAGTCCACTACCGTCGTGTTCCTCACCACGAATGATCTTTCTGAGGAAATCAGCAACCTCTACCTCATCTTCCCAGTTAGCAATACCATTCTTAATGGTCTCCATCATTCCCATGACCTTGGCATTGGCCCCGCCATGCTTGGCTCCCTTAAGTGAACCAACCGCAGTGGAAATGGCAGAGTAGGTATCTGTCGCAGCCGAACTTACAACATGCACAGCGAATGCACTGTTATTTCCGCCACCATGCTCAGCATGCAGAACGAGACAAAGATCGAGCACTTCGGCCTCAAGCTCGGTGTACTGACGATCCGGCCGAATCATCTGCAGAAGATTCTCCGCAGCCGAGAGTTCAGGTTCCGAGGAGTGGATATAGAGACTGTCGCCCGCGTGGTAGTGCTGTTTTGCCTGATACCCGTAGGCGGCAAAAATAGGAAAGCGAGAAACCAGTTCCACACTTTGCCGTAGCACATTGGTAAATGATAAATCCTCGGGATTTTCGTCAAAGGAGTAACTCACGAGCGTTGTACGCGCAAGTTTGTTCATAATGTCACTGCTCGGAAAGCGGAGCATGACGTCTTCAACAAATCCTGGCGGAAGCTGCCTGCTCTCGGCAAGCACAGCACGGAACTCGGCAAGCTCGTCGGAGCTAGGAAGGTGCCCGAACAGGAGAAGGTAACAAACCTCTTCAAAACCCAGGCGCTTCTCTGCCTGGAAGCCCTCAACTATATCTTTGAGGTTATAGCCACGGTAAAGCAGCCGCCCTTCATCCGGTTTCTTTTCCCGGTCATCTATATAGTAGCCATGAACCTCACCAATCTCGGTGAGTCCCACTAAGACGCCGGTACCGTCCTCATTGCGCAGCCCACGCTTGGCATCGTAGAGTTGGTATTTCTCCGCAGGTATGCTGTTGCTGGCCTCGGCCGAGGGCGCGATACGCTCGATAAACTCTTCAACCCGTGTCTTCTTTTCCATATATACCCCGATTATTGTGTGTAACGACATAGTACGGGGCTGGATAGGAGCGAGTCAATCGGTCGTCTCTCCGCGTCGCTTCAGGAAAATCTCAAAGATTTCGTGGCTGCGTGCTAACCCCTTGCGTTCGAAAGCCGTACGCGGGCGCCACGACAAAGGCTCGCAGAATCCGCCCGATGGGTTTTCCAGGAACTCATCATCGGTTCCTATGACTTCCAGCATGTGTTCGGCGTACTCGCGTACATCGGTAGTCAGGTAGGCATAGGCACCTGGACGCAGCGCCCTGCCGACCATTGCGCTGAAGCCAGGTCTCACCAGTCTTCGTTTGTGGTGTCTTTTCTTGGGCCATGGATCGGGAAAGAATAGGTGAACCCCGTCGAGAGCTTCAGGGGCCATCATGCGTTCAAAGACAACCATGGCATCTTCACGAATTACCCGCACATTCAAAATGCTCCTTGTCCTGAGTTCACCTAGCAGTTTTCCTATTCCGGGTTTATGCACCTCTATGCCAAGGAAGGCAGTATGGGGAAAGGCCTCGGCAAGTTCCACGGTCGCCTCCCCCATACCGAACCCAATCTCGGCGACAAGCCGATCACAACCCGGGAATGCGGATAGGAGCTGCTCGCGAGTTGACAGTTCCTCGCCAAAAGAAAGAGCATAGTCCTGATACAGCGTATCAAAACTGCGGCGTTGGTACTCACTCATTCGAGTTTGGCGAATGACGAAGCTTCGAATATGAGAGATATCTTTCTGCATTGCTGTGTTAGACCTGACTGGGTTCGATTCCAAGATACTTTTCCACCTCGGCGATATCTCTCAGGGAGAGTAGCTCAAGCGCAGTTCGCCGAGCGTAATCTAGAGTAATGTCTGCGAGTGCAAGCTTCATTTTCCCAATAAGCCGTGGTTCAACCGACAACTTTCGAATTCCAATTCCGACAAGGAACGGAAGCATGCGAATGTCAGCCGCCATCTCACCACATATAGAAAGCTTCTCCGGCGCTGTGGAGACAGCCTCTGCAGTACGGGCAAGCGCCCGCAAAACCGCTGGGTGATGGTGTTTGTGCATATTTCCAACGCGCTCATTGGTACGATCAACAGCGAGCATATACATTACCAGGTCATTCGTTCCAATACTCAGGAAGTCCGCGCGTGCGGCCAACTCGTCAATGCACTCCACCGCCGAAGGGAGCTCCACCATAATACCAAGTGACGGATTTTCGCAGTGTGGGATATGCTCTAACTCCAGTTCGGCCAAGCAGTCGTTGAGAATCTGACGTGAGCGATGGAACTCATCTACCGAGGAAATCATTGGCAAGAGAATATTCACATGTTGATCTGCTGCCGCACGTACCATCGCACGCAGCTGCTCTTTGAAAATATCAGTGTTGGCGAGCGAAAAACGTATTCCACGGAATCCAAGGAAGGGGTTGCGTTCCGGAGGCCCCGGTTGCGTTATCATCTTGTCACCACCAATATCGAGTGTCCGAAGGATTGTCTCGGAGTTCGGCATGGCGCTGAGAATCTTGCGATAAATGTGATACTGCTCTTCCTCGGTCGGGAAGCTGTTACGGACAATGAAGGGAAACTCACTGCGATAAAGCCCTATACCCTCGGCCTTGTTGCGTCCGGCAAGCTTGACGTCAAACACAAGGTTGATGTTTGCCATGACCTTGACAGGAGTTCCATCCTTTGTGAGTCCGTGTTCCGGCACTGGACGACTGCTCTCGCCCTCACTTTGAGCGGAATCGCGCATCGCCTGGAGCTGTCGCCGAGCCTCGTCGTCCGGGTCCACATACAGGTTGCCTTGAAACGCGTCGAGTATGAGCGGCATGTTATCCCTCAGTTCAAACACCCGCGGTTCCTTGCACAACACAACCGGGAGGCCAAGCGAACGTGCGAGGATGGAAATATGCGCAGTCACCCCTCCCTCGGCAATGACGAGTCCCTCAGCATTCTGCGCAACAATTCGCACCAACTCGGAAGGATAGATATCGGCGGCCAAAACCACCTGTCCGGTATAGTCGCCACCCTCATCCACTGTCCCTTGGAGATTCCGTAGTATGCGGTGCTCCAGATCCATAAGATCCTGCGCCTTTTCCTGGCTGCGGAGGTTTGAAGACCCTGCGAGGAGCTCTACGTACCGGTGCACGACACTTCGCACCGCAGCCTGTGGCCCGGAGCCGTTGCGGACAAGTTTTTCCATGCTTGCCACGAACTCCTGATCTTTCAGCATGAGCAGATGTGCGGTAAAGATCATGGAGGCAACATCCGAGAGATCATCCTCGATCTCTCGTTGCAAGCTCTCAAGCTGCTTGTGGGTCGCTTCGAGAGCCGCAGACAGCTTGTTCAGCCCCTCTTGTTCATCCGCACCCTGGTCGTCACCGGTAGCGATCTGAACCGCTCGATCCTCAAGCAGCACCGATCTACCTTCGGCAAAACCTTCCGAAACCGACTGTCCCCGTACTATTGACAGGGTAGAGGTTTCGTACTGTCTTTGGGGTAACGGAGCCACTCGCCGTAGCTGCATCAGCATTTCTGCGTTCTCAAGCGTAGTAGCAAGCTGCGAAGCTATTGCCTGCATAGCACGAGTATCGGTCTGGGTGAAGTGGTCAGGCTGGCGGTGTTGGAGAACCATGATTCCAATGCGGTTCGGCCCACGTCTAATTGGTACCGCGACAAAGGAGCGGAACTCTTCTTCGTTCAGGCCCGGAATAGTCTTGAAATGGGGACTGCTTGGGGCATCTGCCTCGCGAATAGGTCTAAGCTCCGCGAATGAGTGTCCAGTTATGCCCTCGCCGACACGAAGCTCCACCTGTTTGTCGTCAGGAAGCTGAAGACCATAGCTGGCACGTAGCACCAGACTATCACGAAAGGCATCGTACAGATAAATGGAGCACACATCTGACTGCATGTGGGCAGCAATTAACCTCACCACATCCGAAAGAAAGCCTTCCAGGGTGCTTTTTTTCTCAAACAAGCTGGCTAGTTCAGCTACGTTCCAAATTAAGTCAATGCTGTCTCGTTCGTTTCTCATAGACCCGGCTTTCCCAAATGTTGCTGCGAACCCAAGAACGGGCACATACTATCACAATTACCACAACAAAGATAAGTAAACTATAGCAGAGACGACAGACGTCCCCGAATAAACTCCGACTTTTCCTTGAGTCCGACGCCGCCGGTGTCCAAAAGCAGAACATCGGGACGATGGGGATTCAGCCGCACCCTGCCACCCGAACTCTCAATCATGCGTAATACCCGGTCGACCGACACCTCAAACAGTTTGGAAAACTCAACCTCAACTACCCCTTTGCGTTCTCGCAGACTGGAGATCTTCAGTCGGCGACAGAGTATACGTATTTCCGCCAGGGAGAGCAGGCTCTGCACCTCATCCGGCATCGGTCCGAATCGATCCTCAAGATCTGCCACGACCGAGCTCAACTCCTCGTCACTACCGATTCCGGCAATGCGTTTATAGACCCCCATCTTTTCCAAGGGTTCGTCGATATAGGCGTCAGGAATAAAACCGGAGTACTCAAGCTCAAGGTAGACATCAATCTCGGGTTCACCGACCATCTCGGCATCAAGTTCCCGTATAGCTTCATCAAGCAACCGCAGATACATATCAAACCCGACCGAGAGAATATCACCGCTCTGCTGACTCCCAAGCAGGTTACCCGCACCCCGCACTTCTAAGTCTTTCAGGGCAATCTTGAATCCAGACCCAAGTTCGGTATAGTCGGAGATTATTTGGAGACGCTTCATAGCAATCTCCGACAAGGCGCGTTCCTCGGGATAGAACAGGTAGGCATAGGCGGGCCTGTCCGAGCGGCCAACACGGCCACGCAGTTGATACAGCTGTGCTATACCGTACATGTCTGCCCGGTCAATAATAATGGTATTTACATTGGGTATATCGATCCCGTTCTCTATAATCGTTGTGGAAACCAGAACCTGAAAGCCGCCATGAATAAAGCGATGCATGATGTCCTCAAGTTTGCTTGGCGACATTTGTCCATGTGCAACTTCAACCATAACTTCCGGAAGCAGGCGTTCAATAAAGAGCTTGACGTTGCCGAGAGTCTCAATCCGGTTGTGCAGAAAAAACACCTGTCCGCCGCGTTCAACTTCACGCTGTATCGCCATGGCAATGTCCTCCTCCGAGAACTGCCGGATAACCGTCTCTATTGGCAAGCGGTTATTGGGTGGCGTTTGCAGGATGGACATGTCTCGAATCTTTAACAATGACATATGCAAGGTTCGAGGAATGGGAGTGGCGGTCAGTGTTAAGCTGTCAACCGAGTGCTTGAGTTCCTTAAGCCGCTCTTTATCCTTCACACCAAAACGCTGCTCCTCATCTACAACAATGAGTCCGAGGTCCGCATAGACGACATCCTTCTGGAGAATGCGGTGCGTGCCTACAATGAGATCTACATCTCCCTTGGCTAAGGCAGCCAAGGTCTTCTTCTGCTCCGGCTTGGGTACAAAACGCGACAGCATTGCGGTTTTGACTGGAAACTTCTGCAGGCGTTCGTTGAGATTCTCATAGTGCTGCTCGGCCAGTATGGTGGTAGGGGCCAGGAGCGCAACCTGCTTTCCGGCACTGACGGCCTTAAAGGCAGCTCGCATAGCGATCTCGGTCTTTCCGTAGCCGACATCGCCACAGACCAAACGGTCCATGGGTGCAGGTCGTTCCATGTCCTGTTTAACCTCGGCAATGCAACGAAGTTGGTCGGGAGTCTCTTCAAAAGGAAACCCCGCTTCAAAGTCGTATTGCCAGTCGATGTCGGGCGGGAAGGCATAACCACGCGCACGCTTGCGCTGAGAATACAGCTTGATCAGATGCTCGGCCAGATCCTCAACACTCTTGCGAACCTTACTCTTTCTATTCTCCCAGCTCTTGCCACCTATGGTGTCGAGCCGAGGCGGCGTACCTCCATGACCAATGTAGCGCTGAACAAGGTTCACCTGCTCTATGGGAATATAAACGTACTCGCTACCCGCGTACTCAAGATGCATGTAGTCACGTTCGAACCCAGCCGCCTTAATGCGACTGATTCCCTGGTAGCGCCCAATCCCATGGCCGACATGCACCACGTAGTCACCAGGAGAAAGATCCACGAAGGTATCAATTGCACTACTCTCTGCCTTCTTCACCGACTGTGCAACACGTTTTCGGCGGCCGAATATCTCGTTCTCCTGGACAATGCAGAGTTTTGCATCCGGTACTGCGAAACCAGATGAAATACTCTCTGGCAAAATTTCAAGTTTCCCGGACTCAAGGCTTTCGGAAAGCATGTGCCCAATGCGGGCCGCTTGTGCTTCATTGTCCGCAAGAATATAAACCTGGTAGCCAGCACCCAGGAGATACCCTAACTCCTCGCGAAAAAAATCCATGTTTCCGAAGTAGGAACGCGGAGGATCATAGGCAAAGCGAATTGCCGGTTTCTCGGCAGACAAGGTATGGAAGCGAATCAGACGTGAACTATCTTCCAAGCGCTCAAAACTATGCAAGAGATACTCGGGCTGCGGCGCTGGGCCGTCACGTTTCGCCTCAAAGTGCAGCTTTGTCGCCTCTTTGTGATACGCCTCGCTTCCGTTTCTCAGCCGCTCATAATCCAGGAGCACTACCGCAGCACCGTCACCAATGCCCGCAATCCGTGAGCCTGTCGCGGAACCGGTGCCACCTACCGATCCAGGGAAATAGTCGGCTAAGCTGGATGGCGACTCCCACACCAACGGATAGTACCGTTCTTCACCGGGATGCCCCGCCCCCATCTGGAGAGTCTCGAGAATGGCCTCATCAGGCTCTCCCCCCACGGCTTGTGGCCACGCTTCACGCAAGCGGCTTATCAGCTCTTCGTCCCACACAACCTCACGCGACGGGTGTATGCGTGCTGACTCAACCGTGCCGGTAGAACTCTGCGTCTCCGGGTCAAACAACCTAATTTGCTCGATCTCATCAAACTCAAAAACTATCCGTAAGCCTTCAGTCGAACCTGGCGGATAAATATCAAGGACTTCACCACGCAACGCAAACTCGCCTCGCAGTCCCACACGAGGAACGCGCAGATAACCTTCTCTGACGAGTCGTTCAGCCAGCATTGGAGGGTCTATGCTGTCGCCAACAGCTATCTCCTGTGATCGACTCTGGATATACGCAGGTGGAGGTACTGGCGTAAGTGCTGCGCGCAGCGGCGCCACCACCACCCGAGCCGCGCCAGCCGCCCGTTCCGAGAGAACATGAACTCTTCGTCCGAAGACAGGCGAGTGTACCGCAGCGGAGTGGTACAATGCTGTTTCCCACCCCGGAAAGAGCAGGCTATGAACGCCAAAAAGCTGTAGATCTTCGCGGAGATCCTCGGCTTCTTGCTCGGTCGGGGTTATAATGAGAAGGTCGGTCTTGCGACGATGAAAGAGGTCGGCACAGATAAAGGCGGCATAGCTTCCCTTAGGTCCAGCGGGTTCCAAAGGGAAACTCGCGTGTTCAAAGCGTCTATGGAGCGTTCGAAGTGCATCGTTCGAGCCAATACGCTCAAGAATGCGATTGTAGAATAATGATTTCATGCTGTTCAGCCGACAATTGTAACGGATATGGAAGTGAAAAAGGCCCTCACACCGTGGATCGTCTGTTTTGTCCTCTTGTTTTCAGTGGCTCCGGCGCTGACCGCAACCGATGGAGTATCAGTATCGATTCGGTTCTATGACAAGGAAGTCTACTATCCCGATAGCAATATCCGGATAGAAGTGACCGTCGGCAACCAGTCAGGCGAAACCTACCGATTTCGCCTCGCCGACAGACGACTCTTTAACCTGGAATTCGATGTTAGAACGCTTACGAACCGGCAGCTTCCGGTATCAGAGCAATTTATCATACAGAGGACTGCAAATCAACAGGTGTTCTACCGCGAGATAACGGTCGCGCCTGGTGAGAGGTTTTCCTTTGTTGAGCATTTGAGCCAGTATGTTCAGCTGACCGAGCCGGGTGTGTACGTGCTCCATGCGAACTTCTTCCCGGAGTTGGCAGGAGGCGCTCAACGCAGCACCAGTTCGCCAAAGAGTTCGAACAGGCTAACGCTGTCTATCCGCCCCGGCACCGCTGAGGATCCGCGGCCCGAACACCGTATAGATGAAGTTGTACAGGAAGTACTCCGACGCGAGGCATTGCCACCGGATCAGGTCGTTCGATATATGCTTGATGCGCGTCGACGGGGACATTGGGATCAGTTCTTCCTGTACCTGGATCTCGAGTCGCTTTTGCAAACTGACCCCGAGCGTCAGCGCCGCTATCAACGGCTCTCGGATGAGGATCGCCGTGACATGCTTGCTGCCTTCCGTCGTGACCTTCAACAGGAACGCGCTGATGAAGATATCCTTCTCGTACCAGAGAGCTATACCGTTCTGGAGACCAGGTATACCCAGAACCGTGGTTCTGTGATCACCGAACAACGCTTCCGCTTTCCTAACTATATTGAGATCAAGCGCTATACCTACACCTTGGAACGCCGCAACGATATCTGGCTCATTACCGATTATACGGTGCGCAATATGGGTGTCGAGTAGCATGAAGGTAGTTCTCGTCGCCGAGCGGTCCAGTCTACGCACAGTCCTTTCCGATCACTTCACCCGGCTCGGGGCGTCAGTGATTCAGTACCGGCATCCAATCAAGGCAATGGACAACCTGGAAGAGATCGCCCCGGACATTATTGCCTGGAGTGCGGAGGACTATCCACGCCACTGGAAAACCTTTATCGCTTTTCTTCGCAGCCACGTCTCACGCGAAGACTCGGTCTTTGTGCTGCTCACCGGGCCGAGTTTCACACATGACGACGCCGACAAGGCGCAACACCTCGGGGTAAACGGTCTGGTCAATGAAAACCTTGACAGGCCGCAAGAGCTTGAACGACTGCGAAATCTTGTCGTCCGCTATAAGGAGCTCAGCGACCTTCGCCGAACAAAGCGACTCATCCCCGGTCCCTACGACAGAGTTGAGTTGATGTTTTCACACCCGCAGAGTTGGGAAATTGTGAGTGGCAAGGTACGTGATATTTCCATTGAGGGCCTCGGTTTTGTACCAAGCAGGCCGTCACTGGTTGAGAACCTGGAGTCTGGCGATATAATTGAGACCGCGACTCTACGCATTGGCGAGAACCTGCTCAATCTCCAACTCAGAGTTTACCGCAACAGCGAGGCTCTCAGTGTCCTGTTTCATGATCTGACCGCGGCGCATGCCGAAACCATTGGACTCTATCTCAACGACTCCCTCGAACGCGAACTTGCGTCTAACGAATCATACGACGAGCGCTAACCTTCAATTCTTTACTTAACTTGACACCACGCAAGAAGCGGCTCTAGAATGAACATAGCCGCCGGGCAGCAGCCAGGCGAGTTTCTTCAGGATGGGAGAAGTTATGGGAGTACAAGGGTTCTTAGAAGCACAACCGTCTTTCGACATCCAGAAGTACGCTACCCACGACAACTATCGTCGGCTCGGAGTGGAGTTTATGGGAACTCCGCGTCGGCATCCCTACGACACGGATCGAATGGTGCTTGTACCATCTCCTTTTGAAAGTGATCGGGTATTCTATGAGTTCCGCTTGCAGGATATCCTTCATGCTGAGGAGGTTAAGAGCATTGTTAATCATGAAGGCCGCAGTGTTCAACTGGTGCGGTTTTGGATTCGCCGGGGCAGTCGAGCTTTGACTATCTCGCCATTCGAAGTCGGCGCTCACGTCCGGCCGAACGCGGAATGAGTGCCGTGAACCCTGCAACGGACGAACAGATTACGCCACGCTATTTCGAACAAATTGAGGGTAGCACCGCTAAGTTGCAGTGCACCCTCTGCCCACATCTCTGCCGTTTCACACGTGACGGGGTCGGGCGCTGCGGTGTGCGCGGAATGACCAGCGGTCGTCCTTGGCTCCCATTTGCAGCCCGAGTTGCCGCGACCGCAATGGACCCAATTGAAAAAAAACCGCTATTTCACTTCTTCCCGGGCGAGTTGGTCTACTCGGTGGGCTTTTTTGGATGCAATCTCCACTGCCCCTTCTGTCAGAACTATGGGATAGCCCACGTATCTCCGGATAGCGAGTCGGTCCGCGATGCCACACCACGGAGTGTCGCTACGCGCACTCGCGTTCCCGGCGGAGGCCCGATAGTCTCCCCATCTGAAATTGTTAGTTCTGCCTTGGACGCGGGGAGTTTTGGCATTGCCTACACCTATAATGAGCCAGCGATCCATTTTGAGTATGTGCTCGAATGCGCCGAACGTGCGCACGAGGCAGGGCTTAAGAATATACTGGTGACTGCTGGTTACCTACAGGCTGAACCCACACGTGAGTTGCTGCGGCATATGGATGCAGCCAACGTAGACCTGAAGGGATGGCGTCCCAGTTTTTACCGCGAACTTGGCGGTGGACTAGAACCGGTGCTGGAGTTTCTCCGCATAGCCAAGGAGCTGACTCATCTGGAAGTCACAACACTGCTTATACCAGGACGAAACGACGACCACAACGACCTCAGTGAGTTATTTTCCTTCGTAGCCGAGCTCGGAACCGATGTCCCGCTTCACATCTCCGCATATCACCCTGTACCTGGAACCGAGTTCGATGCTCCAGCAACTCCTCCAGAAGCCATACTGGAAGCAATAGCACAGGCAACTACCTACCTGCATTACGTCTACCCGGGAAACATAACAGCACCGGCACATACGAGCTGTCCGTCCTGCAACAAGCAGGTGATTCGACGCCATGGCTACCACGTCAGCCGCCCAGGACTTACAAAGTCCGGAAGCTGCTCATCATGCGGCACCAAGATCATCATCTGCTAAAGCCTTTCACTTCGCTGAGTACTTGACAGATCCGCAGTGTTCCGGTATTGTCCAGTATCGAAACGCATTCCCCTGTAGCTCAGTTGGTAGAGCGGGTGGCTGTTAACCACTAGGTCGTTAGTTCGAGTCTAACCGGGGGAGCTATCACGCCTGAAAGGGCGACGACATACAACCCCGGAGTAATCCGGGGCTTTTTTTGCTGCTTGCTGCAGCGGCTTTCCGCCCTTAGTATCCACCTACAACTGCCCGGTATACAACGTAGATCCAGCCCAGGACGCCGTGAACCATGGCCCAGACAATACTCTGATTCACCGAAAAGCTAATGACCATCGCCAGCGCCGAGCCAAATCCAATTCCGCTCTTAACAACCGACTCCTTGTAAACCAAATGTCGCATTCGTCTCTCCTTTCGTGCACCAATTTTGCTCACCTAGAGCGATTTTTGCAACCCGCATTTCCCAAGCCGCGTTATACTTGCACCTGCCGCGACCGTAGGTAAAGCCTCTACCTACCCAATCTTTGGAAACGGGAGTAAGACCATGCCGAGTTTAGCGGACATTGCTGATGGTGGGCCACTTAGCCTTGAGAAACTGAAATCAATTGAGGCGTTCCTGCTCAATACTCGTGCGCTTGAACCTGATACCGCTCGCAAGCAAATTGGTTGGTTTGTCCGCGAACTGGGAATTGACAACTACTACTTCCAGACCACCGCTATTGAAGAGATGAGCCGCCATATTCTTACCTTAGGTGCTGCGGAAGTTGTCGCAAAACACGGTGGTGAGGGAGTGGCGATTCAGGTCATAAACGAGCAAAGCGATAAGGCGATATACATTGTTGAAGACCGTGAAGACCGTGTCCTGGAGATTGAAACACGCATTGAGGAACGTTATCAGGGGTTTCGCATTGAGAGTTACTCCACTCGACTTACTTCACGTGGTTTCGCCCTCCGGTTTTATATCTGTACAAGCGCACACTATGCCCAGGACGAGCACGGCCAGCCTCCGCCCCATCCTGAGTTAGAACTTGGCATGGACACCGAGCTGCACGATTCAGCTTTCCTAAACCATGCTCCTTCTGCCTTTCTTTCCCGCTCAGCGCCCGAGACCATAGAACGATACCGCCAGGTCTGGCTGCGGCTACACCAGCGACTTACACCGGTTACAACGATATCAGCGAAACCAGACAGTGGCGAGCTACGTGTAATGGTAGGCCTGCACCGAGGTGCCCTCCAGCAAACCTTGACAGGTTACAGCTACCTCTTTCGCCGCCTTGAGATCCCGGTCAAACGCCGATATATCGAGCCATTTGCCGACGGCACCCTGGTGCTGAGCTTCTACATCGACCCACCCGCAACCGGAGCCGCACAGCGCCTGAGCCGGGAACTGAATGCGGTAGCCATTCTTCCGCGAAATCCTATCACTGCGTTGTTCACCAACCATGGCCTATCGGCCGAAGAAACCTTGTACGCAATTGCGGCAGCCGTCTATACCCATCAATTTGTCTCAGAGCTTTCCGAGGGCTACGCGGTGCTGCAGGATGCAGTGAAGTACAACCCCGAGGCCGCAGGAATTCTGGAAACACTTCAGACAGGCTTCACCAAGAACACCTTCTCCAACGCTCGGATTCAGAGTACCGTGGTCAAACATGCGGAGGTGGTTCGCGCATTGTTTCGCCATTTTCGGACGCTCAATAAGCCACCACAGGCTGACGGCGCAGATGCAAGCCGCCAAGCTCAGGAACGACTCGAGTTTGAGCAACTGATTCAACGTGATGTTCCCTATCACCGCGACCGCACAATTCTGCGCTATTTTTTGCGCTTCAATGAATGTGTGGAGAGCTGCAACTTCTTTCGTACCGACAAAGCTGCCTTGAGTTTCCGGCTGCGGTGCGGCTTTCTTTCGGATAGCGACTACCTTGAGGAACCTTACGGCGTATTCTTTGTGGTCGGGCGCCAGTTCATTGGGTTTCACGTCCGTTTTCGCGACATTTCGCGCGGCGGGATCCGAATTGTGCGTAGCCGTACGGCAGATGCTTATGGACGCAACATCGATACAGTATTCCAGGAAAATTACAATCTCGCGGCAACCCAGCAACGGAAGAACAAGGATATCCCTGAAGGAGGTGCAAAGGGCATTCTGTTGCTCAACCCGGAATTCGCTACCGGTGAGCTGGCCGCCCAGAATGCATTTCGAGCCTATGTCGACTCGCTGCTGGATCTACTCCCCGGTACTGATGATGAAGGCCCAACAAACGATACCGTATGGGGTGCAGAAACACACATTCCCACAACGACCTCGGCGAGCGACGAAGCCCTTTTTCTAGGGCCAGATGAAGGCTCGGCTGGACTCATGGACTGGGCCGCACTGCACGCTCGACGGCGCGGATATCCATACTGGAAGAGCTTCACGACCGGCAAGCCGCCGTCCCTGGGGGGATTACCACATGACCGCTACGGGATGACAACTCGAAGCGTGCACACCTTTGTCCTGGGTGTCCTTGAGAAGCTTGGCCTCAAGGAAGAGGAAGTCACAAAGATTCAGACCGGTGGTCCGGACGGCGATCTAGGGAGCAACGAGATTCTGGTTTCGCGTGATACAACTTTAGCGGTGGTGGACGGAAGTGGAGTTGCCTATGATCCAAAGGGTTTGGACCGCGCTGAGCTGCGCCGGCTTGCCACTGCTCGTCTGACCATTGAGCAGTTCCGCCGAGAACTGCTCAGCCCACAAGGCTTCTTTGTTGGTGTTGGGGACCGCGATCTGCAGCTGCAGGACGGAAGTCTTGTGGCCAACGGAGAGGAGTTTCGCAACCGTTTTCATTTGAGCCCCTATTTCCGTGCAGATGTTTTCGTACCCTGCGGCGGGCGCCCCGGCGCCATTACGGTAGCGAACTGGAAAGGCCTCATTGACGACTCCGGCAAACCCCGAGTGCGAATCATTGTCGAGGGGGCCAACCTCTTCATTACCCAGGAGGCTCGACTGCGACTTGAAGGCGCGGGAATACTGGTGTTCAAAGATGCGTCTACGAACAAAGGTGGCGTTACCAGTTCCTCTTTCGAGGTGTATGCGGGCCTCGCGCTTTCGGACGAGCAGTGGGGCACCGAAATGTGTTTTGCAGAGCAGGAGTCGGACTTTCGCCTCGCGCTCGTGAAGGAAATAACGGACCGAATAGAGCACAATGCACGGTGCGAGTTTGAACTCCTGTGGAAAGAGCACCAAGCGCGAGCCACCCCTTTCACCCTGCTTTCCGACCAAGTCAGTGAACGGATTAACCGCATTGCCGACGCGGTTATGAACTCTCCATTCATCACCGACCACAAACTCCGTATCCTTATGATCACCCGATACACGCCAAAAGTACTCATGGAAGCTGTTGGCCTGGAAGCACTGGTCGAACGAGTCCCCTCTGCATATCTTGATGCCGTAATGGCAGCCTCAATCGCATCTGATTTCGTGTATCAACACGGACTTGGAGCCTATGAAGTTGAGTTTGCCGAGTATCTTCAGCAACTTAAGGATATGTAGGGAGGAACGTATGCGAACCGGAAACCACACAGCACGCCAGGCAGGCCTTCTCTGGACAGTTATGGCCCTGCTGCTTTCTATACTGCCATTAAGCGCACAAAACATGAACGAGCAAAGAGCCGAACTTGACCTCATGCATGAGCGAGACGAACACCAAAGCATAGTTGAGCAGATTGACGCTACCCTGCACCGCGCCACACGAGGGAGAGAGCGTGCTGAGCTCTACTGGCGCCGCGCGCGGGCCGAGCTGAGCATCTCTGACCTGGGCCGCTACACCGGCGCCGTGAGTGACGATCAAGCCCTTGAGTTGCTCGAGCAAGCTGAGGATTTTGCCGAACAGGCCATAGCCGAGGATCCGAGTCTTGCGCAGCCTTATTTCTGGAAGGCTGCCGCAATTGCCCAAAGGGGGCAGATTCGAGGGGTGCTGAACTCTTTGTTTATGGCGGGCGATGTCCGTGATGCGGCACTTGAATCCCTTGAACGCAACGCCGATTTGGGTGAGGTGCACTATCTCTTGGGGCAGCTTTACCGTGAACTACCCGGCCGTCCACTATCTTTTGGGAACGCGGCATACTCGGTATCCTTTGGCCGCAAAGCGGTTGATCTTCACGAGCAGCGTTACAACTCGGCAGATCTACCCTACCGCTACTACGACTACTACACCCAGCTTGCAAAGTCACTCAGGGCTCGCAACTGGAACTCGGGGCGTCGCACATCTCGCGCAAACACCATGCGCGGTGCGTACCAATCTGCGGCTAACAACTTTGAGCGCTACTCAAACTACGAAGCTACAGTGGACCTCAGGTCCGAGACCGACAGGCAGGAAGGCAAGCGCATCCTTGACTGGGTGATATCTGAGTTGGAGGCTAAGTCGAGCCTTACGGTGAGACAAAGGCGTAGTTTAGAGGAGGCTCGCGAGCTCGCGGCCGAACGCTGGTAAGCTCAGGGTACTCACGCTTTGACCCGACCGAGGATAAAGACTCGGCCGGGTTCAATTCTCCCAACTCGAGCGCTTCCTGCCCAGGGGCTCTGGGCCACCAGGCTCCTGAGCTCCGGTACCGCATAGGCTCGGCGGATGGAAAGCGCGCCGTCATGGGCGGCAAAGCTGTCACGCAACACCAGTGGTGCGAATGCTCGAAATGCGAGGTACGAACTGCGCGAACGCTCAAGATCATTGCACAGCATGAGCCCGCTACACATGTTCCTACTGAACTCAAGAAAGGCCATGAGCTGTTCTTCACGCAAATGATGCAGAAAATGATTGTTAATGATGTAGTCGTAAGGCGGGCCGTTCAGCTCAAAGACGGACCGCTCAAGCACACGTATAGAGTCAAAGCCCACACATGCCCGCCGGGCAAAGGCGGCAACACGCGGGTCGGCCTCGCAGCAGTCGACACTGGCCTGCACCCCAGCGGTCCGCTCCAATAGCCGTACCAGGTAGCGAGCAAGGTCCCCCCCGCCAGCGCCGACATCCAGTATCCGAGCCCGAGAAAGCCCGCGCCGCTGGAGGTCGCGAACAAGATAGCGGACAATGAGAAAGCGGACTCGTGAGAGAGAGTTGTTTATGAGCGGAAATTGCCGCAGGGTACGCCGTAACTGTCGCGCATCGCTGTCCGGTAGATCCATAAGCTCCGCATGGTAGACTTTGCGCGAGAGATCCGGCCACCACGGTGCGGCCTTTCGGCCATTCATCTATACAGCCTCGAGAATTGCCGACTCTACCGTGAGACCGGGGCCGAATGCGGCGGCAAAAATCAGTCCGGCATCACCCTCCTCCAGAATGCGCTTCAGCACAAAAAAGATTGTAGCCGAACTCATGTTCCCATACTCCCGTAGCACCGCAAAAGAGTTGTCAAGGGCGCCGTCCTTAAGCTCGAGTGCTTTGGCTGCGCGGTCTAGAATAGCGCGGCCGCCAGGATGAATCGCCCAGGTTTGGACATCGTCACGTGTGTGTTCAACTTGAAGCAGAAGGTCATCGACCACCGTTGCAATATTCTTCTGAATGAATTTGGGCACATAGGCCGAAAGCCGCATGTCAAAAGCCTTGGAGCCAATTTTCCACGCCATGTCGGCAACACTGTTGTCAATAACCCGAGAAGCATAGCCATGCAGAGCCAAGGCGTTCCTCCCCTTTGTCAGGCCAGCCTCGGCAGTCATGAGGGTTGCGGTTACACCGTCGGCGAACAAGGCATTAGCAACCATGATGTCGGTCTCTGCCTTCAGTTGCAAGTGCAGCGAGCAGAGCTCGGCGTTGACAATGAGCACTCGCGCTGTTGGATCAGCGGTGCAGATACTGTGGCCAAGCTTCATGGCCGGAAAAGCGGCATAACACCCCATAAAGCCCAGATGAAACCTATGAAGCGAGGACGAAAGCGGAACTTGTTGCATAATATCAAAGTCGAAACCTGGTGCGGAGAAGCCAGTGCAACTGACCGTAATCAGGTGGGTGATGCTGTGAGGGTCTATGCCGGGGCGTGAGTCAAGGAGTGTTCGCACCGCCTCGAGCGAGAGACTGCGAGCATGTTCAATGAACAGGTCGTTTCGCTGCTCCAGGCCCGGCTCGGGTTCGAGCTCTGCATTCCGAGCATAAAACTGGTACTCGGCAGGCTCTTTGTCATAGTCCTCAATTACGGTGTGGCGTTTATCAATTGCTGTGCCTTCATACACTCGGTTAAGAAAGCTCTTCTGTGCCTCGGTATATCGGGGCAACCGAGTAACAAACCGACGAGCAAAATCCTGTGTGTAGGATTTTCGTGGAACAGCGGTCGCGATATCTGTAATGTATACTGCTTTGTTCATGTTTGACATAGACAGCAGTCTACAGTAGCTTCTCGCGAGGAACAAGCAGATGAAAGCACGAAATCAGAAACATAACAGCGCTCCGAACGACACGGCGCAGTCCGATATTTTCACATCGGCCGAGTCCAAGCGAAACTACAACCGGCTTCTCTTTAGCACCGTGGCTCCACGCTACACGACCGCAACCCGGGTACTGTCCTTTGGTCGGGATCAGGGATGGAAGCGCGATCTGTTGAAGGAGTGTGAGCAACGTTTCTCCGACGCCGATACACGCAGCGGCGCTGGCATGCGCATTCTTGACCTTGCGTGTGGAACCGGGGATCTTACGCTGGCGCTGGCCGAGCGTTTTCCGCAGGCCGAGGTGCTGGGGGCGGATCTTAATCCTGAGATGTTGGCCGAGGCCGAGCGTCGGCTACAGGCCTGTCATGGGAACGTTCGCTTTATTGAAGCAGACATGGGATCACTTCCCTTCGAAGCCGATCATTTCAGGCTCATCACCGCAGGGTACGCGCTGCGCAATGCGCCGGATTTGTCACATACACTTCAGGAGATATCCCGGGTACTGCAGCCGGACGGACTGCTTGCGATACTGGAATTCTCACGGTCTCCGGCACCAGCTCTTAGCTGCCTCTCAATCGCTCTGCTGCGCTTCTGGGGCAGTCTTTGGGGCTTACTCCTCCATGGAGATCCCTCGGTGTACGGCTACATAGCACGAAGTCTGGCCCACTATCCGGACCGCACGCGTTTCGACGAGCTTCTGACAGAGTACGGTTTCGGTCACCCGGATCGCCGACTTCGAATGCTTGGTCTGTTGGAGTTATGTTTCACTCACGGTACTTCCCGATAAAACATGCATAGCACGCCGATATGGGATAGTTCGCATTGCAAAATGTGAAGCCAGGTGTTTCTGCAGTGGGGAGTTGAGGGCCGCTTGAATAAGAGTGCTGCGAAGGCCTGAGCCTATGCGACCACGGAGTGAACCTATATGGGTGCCAATTCCCGCCCGCGATGCTGCAGACGAGCCGGACCGTACTCGAGCCCTGGAGTACACTTTTCGGGCCTGCTCCAAGGACAGGATCCTTTCACCGGACGTCGAGCAGTGTGCTGCCTTCGACGATACCGCCGCGTTCGAAACCCGCAGGAGGGAGCTGAGTAACTCAGACAGGAGTTCGGCATCCGCGATGCCGGAGTTCATCCCTTGCCCGCCTATGGGAGACATCGCATGCAGTGCATCTCCCGCAAGAAAGCACCTTCCGACCGCCGCCGCAGCGGCTATGCGTCTTACAGGTTGAAATGTGCTTCTCCAGGAGCAATCCTCACTGTGCAGGGTGAATCCGCTCCGCTCATAGACCAGGTGTTCAAGCGTCGCCAGATTATCAATTGGTTCCCTGGAAAGGTCCTTGGAGATTTTTTTGGAGAGGCCTGTGGAAAGCTGCGCAATCCAACGTCTTCTTCCCGCTGGCAACGGGAAGGACTCAACCGCACCGGAGCTCGTAAACCACAAGTGTGCGTCTGCCCCAAGCGAGCTCCGATCATGAAAGTCACCCATTACAAAGTGATATGGCATGTAGCGCGGTGGGGAGGCCAGACCAAGCTGCGCGGCTAACCCTCCACGGAAGCCGTCGGCGCACACAACGTACTCGGAATGCAGTTCGGCGGTGTCTGAGGATACCGAGTGCGTGCCTTCCAGGACACCACCTCCAGTTCGCCGCAGACCTATTCGCACCGACTCCTGGGCTTTGTCTGCTTCAGACAAGTTCTCTACAGTCCACCCTTCGTGCACCACAATACCATGCTCCTTGAGGTACCGCAGAAGCAACTCCTCGGTATCTGCCTGGGGGAGTACCAGTATATATGGATGGCGACCCGATATTTCGGAGAAGCCCAGACGACCGAGTTTGCGATAGGCGTTATGCACATACGCTGCCCGTACCATCACTCCCCGTTCAAGCATCGCCGTATCAAGTCCAATTCGACCAAATATTTCAAGTGAGGCTGGTGTGACCCCTATTGCGCGGGACCCCTCGGGCCGCTCCATCCGCCGTTCCACGAGAATTGGGGTCACGCCCTGCTCCGCGCATAGGGCCGCAACAGTCATTCCGACTGGGCCCGCGCCGACCACAACCATTTGCTCCATAGGGAAGAATGTAGCCATGATTAACCACTCAGGCTATACTAACCATCACATTCCCAAAGGAGCATCTTTGTGCGTTACCTTGAAATACGCCTTGCGGGCAGTCTTCGTGACACCGGCCCACTGGTGCCAGGCATAGCTCCCCCAAGCTCACAGGAGGCGTTTCGGTACGACCGTTTTCTGGAAACTGTACAGAGGGTTATCCGATCCCGCAGAATTCAACGTGTGTGCCTCCGCTGTGAGCCTGGTTTTGCCAAATCCGGGTACGCGGGTCTTCAAGCAATACGACGAGAACTCGAGCGCATTCGCAACGCCGGGAAGGAACTGGAGTTTTATGCCATGGAGTATGGCGCTGGTGAGTTGTACTTGGCCTCGGTTTGTGACTCCCGCTATATACACCCACTTGGCTCCTTCTCTCTGCTGGGTTTAGCCTCCGAACTCTTGTTCTTTCGCAAACTGCTTGCCGAAAGCAAGATCGGAATTGAGGTATTCCGCCGTGGACGCTACAAATCTGCCGCCGACTCCCTGAAACACGACCGAATAGACCCTCTCAGCAAGGAACAGTACGACGAACTGCAGCGCCAGCGCTGGGAGACCATAGCTATGCGATCCGCCGAGGCCCTGAGAAAGCCCACAAAAAACATTGAGTCGGTAGTTGAGCGCGGCGTGATCTCGGCGGCCGAGGCTGTGGAGAGGGGCTTTTGTACCGCTCTCACGACACCTCCCGAGTTGCAGGCTAAACGCTCCGCAGCAAAGGAGAAACCTTCCAAAGCGGTGCGCCTGAAGGGCCGTTACGGGCGTGGCAAGCGAATTGCTGTGCTCTGTTTTGAGGGCGCGATTATTGACGGGCGGTCGCGGCGCCTTCCCCTTATGGGTCAGGCCGTCGGCGATGAAAGCTTCAGTGCCTACATAGAAAAACTGCGCAAGAATCGACGAATCGCGGGAGTCGTCCTGCGCATTAATTCCGGTGGCGGATCTGCCACTGCGTCTGAGAACATCTACAAAGCACTTCAACGGCTGGCTATGGAGAAACCTCTCTACGCATCCATGGGCACGGTGGCGGCATCCGGTGGTTACTGGATCTCGCTTGCCGCCCAGCGCTGCTTTGCCGAAAGCCTAACCGTTACCGGCTCCATAGGAGTCATTCGCATTTTGGTGAACCTGCGTGACATGCTCCGGCGTTTTGGAATCTCGGTATCCACCCTCAAGACGCACCCATCGGCTGACTTCCCAAGCTCGCTGCGGAAGCCCAACAGCGACGAACGTCGAATGCTGGAAGAGGAGATGGACAGAATCTACCAAGCATTTATCGCTCGCACAGCGGAGGCCCGCAAACGACCCCCTGCCGAGATCGCGTCGCTTGCTGAGGGTCGTGTTTGGTCCGGACATGATGCGGTGCGCCTCGGACTCGTGGATGAACTCGGCGGACTCCCAGATGCCATTGAGGGTCTTCGTCGTTCACTGGGTATTCGATCAGCCCGAGTTGAGTTTTATCCTCGCATTCGCCGGACTTTTGTGCAAAGACTGCTGAGCAGCAGTGGAGCTAGGTCTGGGGTCGATCCTGGAGCTCGTATGGATTTCGATATCGGCGGCTGCGTGGCAGATGTTGCGACCTTCTTTGCCCGTCCAATGCCAATCGAGCCGGATATGCTGGTTCAAACGGCCGTCCGTGAGTTGGGGTCACACCTACTCCACAACCCTGCAGCCCTCAATGTTGTCAATCAAGACCGGTAGACCAAAGAGTTCATACCGTCCGAGATAGTCTTCGCGGCCCTCTGGCAGCTCTCCCAAACGAGCTCTGTAGTCCTGAATGCGACGATAGGTGACTACAGACATAACAACCTGCCCACACGGCTCACCGGCTTCATGGCGGGCCTGCATCTGGCTGTAGATTGATAGTATCAGCTCCTCCGCGCGCGGTTCGTTGTTCTGCATAGGCTCCTTGCCAATAATCTACAACATCAGTACCCTGCTGGGCGACGGGGGTTACTATGAGTTTTGTCGAATTACCCGAAGTCGAGAGCGACTGGAGCACTCTCCCGGTCACCGACGAAGCGGTATTGTGTTTTATCACGGTGAAGGATCAGATTCTGCTCATTCATAAGCTGCGTGGCTTGGGCGCAGGCAAAGTTAACGGCCCAGGAGGCCGGCTCGAAGATGGGGAGAGCTACTTTGACGCCGCCATCCGCGAGACAGAGGAGGAAGTTGGCCTGACCCCGCGCGAACTCATTCCCATTACCCGCCTTCATTTCCGCTTTCAGGACGGTTACAATCTGCGGGCTCTCGTCTTCCGTGCCTACGACTACCGCGGCTCGCTGATCTCAACTCCGGAAGCAGTCCCCTTCTGGTGCGCAACTGCCGAGATCCCTTATGACCGTATGTGGGAAGATGACCGCCACTGGTTACCTCGCGCTCTTAACGGTGAGTACCTTAATACTCGCTTCACCTTCGACGGCGACCGCATGCTGGACAAGCACATTAGCGTTGTCCCCCCAGAGAGCCTGGTTCACGACAGCTTTTCTTGCTCAGAAGCTCGTGCAAGCACAAAGAGATAGTCCGACAGTCGGTTTAGGTAGTTCTGTGACTCGGCAAGATTACTCATGCGTCGTTCGCGCACGCAGCGGACAATGCTCCGCTCAGCCCGTCGGCAGACCGTTCGCGCAACGTCTATAAGCGCTGAACGTCGTTGCTCTCCCGGGGTAATGAACTGTCGTCCAATCTCGGTTCGATCGAGTAAACGCTTGAGGTGCAACTCAATAGTTTCTATGTCGCTGGGCTCAACTTTACGAATTTTTTTATAGAGGGGATCACCGGATGGAGTTGCTACCTGAGCCCCTATCTTGAAAAGGACCTGCTGCGCCTCAAAAATACTGTCACCGGCATGCAGTTCTCCAAGTTCGGCCCGCACAACACCAAGAGAGGCGGTCAACTCATCGACATCGCCCAAGGCTTCAAACAACATGTCGTGTTTTGAACGCCGTTCACCGTTGTAGAGACCGCTTTCGCCCCTGTCACCCCCGCGGGTAGTGACCTTGTTGAACTCGATCATGTGCTCGTACCAAAGGCTCTTAATATCGGCCCTGAAGCTCCCGAATCTCCTCGAACTGCCCAAGTTTGGCTATTGCCTTTTGCTGAATCTGCCGCACCCGCTCGCGGGTTATACCCAAGGCCTTGCCGGTCTCTTCTAATGTACATGCTCCGTTGCCTCCCAGACCGAAACGCAGCTGAATAATGCGCATTTCGCGTTCACTAAGTTGCAACAAAACCTCGTTCAAAGTCTCCTGTAAAGTCAAGTGAAAAGCCATGTCAAATGGTTGTTCACTGCGGTGATCCTCAAGAAGTTCCGCAAGACTCGTGCTACTTTCTTCATCTACTGCCGCATCAAGAGATGTAGCATCCTGCGACAGCATGAGTATGTCACCAACTTTGCGGTTGGAGACAGAAAGATACTTGGAAACCTCGTAGGGGCCAGGGTCACGGCCAAGCTCCTGCGTAAGGTGGCGCGCTACCAAGTACCATTTCTTGATCATGTTCAACATGTTAAGGGGAATGCGAATGACCTTTCCTTTGTCGGCGAGCGCCTTGACAATTGCCTGTCTGATCCACCATGTGCCGTAGGTTGAGAATCTACAACCCCTTCGGTAGTCGTAGCGTTCTACCGCCTCAATCAGGCCGATATTCCCCTCGTCAATGAGGTCCATAAACGCAAGACCGCGGTTCCTGTACTTTTTTGCTATGGAGACAACTAGCCGGAGGTTCGCGTTAATCATGACGTTCTTACGTTCTACAAGGCGACGTTCGAGCTCGGTACTCCGAGCCAGATAGTCGTCTTTATCAACCTCGCCGATTCTATGGGCTTCTACCAGTTCTGCAAGTTCCTCACGCAAGGCCTCAATGTCACGACCTATTTGTTGTTCTTTCTCCACATTCAACAAGGGATAGTTGGATATCTGCCGCAGATAGTAGGACAGCGGATCGTTTTCGTATTCCTGACTCATTGAATCCGCGCCGTTTCTGGCCACGATCACCCCCTCGGAGCTGTAGTTGGATCTATAAAGCTGTTGTTTTTCCAGACGCTGAAATACAGACGTGAGTTTTCCTCTGCCGGGGCCCGACCCAGCGTCCCGATTTTGTTCCCGGCCCGGACCATATCACCTACGCTAACCTGCACGCGTTCATTTCCACCGTATACGTATATGTAACCGGTCGCAGACTGCACAAACACAACCTGCCCGAAGGTTGAATGCGGGCCTGCATACACGACCCGCCCAGAGGCTACCGCCTGTACCGGGTCACCCGGCGCTCCGGAGATGGCCACACCACGGAACTTTCCGTCAAGTCGCTCACGCGAACCTGGGTGTGGCCAGTAACCCTCGGTATCGATCACTGAGGAGGAAACAACTGGGGAGCGCGTAATGGCTCCTGAGTCTGTCGACGAGTCACTGGAGGCTGTGCTCGAGCTGCTTGCTGAACTATGGCTGGAGGTCGATGTACCCGTTCTACTCCCTGAAGCTGCCGCGCCTGCTATGTCGTTGAGCGGCACATACAATACCCGCCCGATCCGGAGGATATCCCCTTCATCCAGGCCATTGAGAGTACGTAGCTCATCTACCGATATGTTGTGTGCTCGTGCAATCCCGAACAGAGTATCCCCACGTTGAACCTCATACAGGCCTGGGATTCTTAGACGCATGCCGACGCGAATTCGAGTCGGGTCGGTAATGTTGTTGGCGTCTTTCAGCGCGTCTACCGGAACCTCGTAGCGTCGGGAAATTGAGTAGAGTGTTTGTCCGGTTTCCACTACGTGGTAGAGCTCATCAGCTCCGATTGAGTGAGAGAAAACAAGAGCAAGTGCAATTATGCAAACGAGCCTAGAGTTCATACTATTGTCTATGTTCGGAATAATTGGCAAAAAATGTAGGGGTGAATGCTGAGAGTTTTGAGATTTTGCCGGTGGCGTCAATAAACACCACCGGCGTTTGCCTGTTTGCCTGGTAGTTTGCTCCTTAGGACTTAAGACCTGGAGTCAAGAGACTCATAGAGCTCCAGCGTCCGTCGGGCAATACCCTCCCAGCTAAAGATCTCTTCCACTCGTCGGCGTCCGGCCTCACCCATTTGCGCCGCACGAGCCGGATCACCGGCTACCGCGTTTATGGCTGATGCAAGCTCAGCCGCAAAGGCGTTCGCATCACGAGGGTCATGTGGCGCGGTATCCGAGATATCCGGATCAACCAGCAGGCCGGTCTCACCATGCACCACAACCTCTTTTATTCCACCCACTGCGCTACCAACCACTGGGGTGCCACAGGCCATTGCTTCCAGGTTAATAATTCCAAAAGGTTCGTATATTGAAGGGCAGCAAAACACAGCCGCTTGCGCATAGAGTTGGATAACCGTGCTGCGCGGTAGCATTTCGGGAATCCACACAACACCGCTTCGCTCTTCACGCAGTTCAGCAACCATGTCCTCAAGCTCACGGCGCATCTCGGGGGTGTCGGCATCACCAGCACACAAAACCAGCTGTATATCGGGATCCAACTGGTGAGCCGCCTTGAGCAGATACAACAGGCCTTTCTGCCGTGTCATGCGCCCCACAAACAATACATAGGGCTTCTCAGGCCTAATACCGTAGTTGTGGAGCACCTCCGGGTCACCACCTGGGGAGTACTCGTTAATGTCAATCCCGTTGTAAATGATTTCAATTTTGGCCGGATTAACCGACGGAAACAACCGAATGATATCGTCCCTGGTACTACCGGACACCGCAATAATTTTGTCCGCGGTTTCCAGCGCAGTGCGCTCTACCCAGCTGGAAAGATCATATCCATGCCCAAGTTGCTCCCGCTTCCAGGGGCGCAGCGGCTCAAGCGAGTGAACCGTGATAACGAGGGGCAGGCTATACAGCTGCTTGGCAATCAACCCACCAAAATGAGCGTACCATGTGTGACAGTGTACGACATCGGCATCTATTCCCTTGCCGTTCCAGAGCAGCCCGGTCGAAAGCGCCTTTAGTGGCGAGACAAACTCGGGCGGACACCCGTCATACTCAGCTCCGGTCACTTTTGTACCGCTGACCTTAAGCTTACCGCCAAGGAGTTGCTCGTTCTGGTCGTGAAAACTCCGCACCTCTACATCTGCAATGCGAGCCATCTCCTTGGAGAGATACTCAACATGCACCCCTGCTCCACCATATACATGAGGAGGGAATTCGTTGGTCATGAACATCACTTTCATTGGCTGTACTCCCTGCAGATTAAATTGACTTCTATTCAGGCCCTTGTGTTCAACTATTCTCGTTCATGCACACGGCAGATGCAGATAAATTCCCATGAAGAAACAGAAACTCCCACCCAGCACAAAGAGGTGCCAGGCGGCATGATGAAATGGAACTTTCTTCAGAGCGTATACCAGGGTGCCCAGCGTATAGGTGAGCCCTCCGGCAACCGCCCAATACAATAACTCAAGCGGTAGCACCGACACGACATCGCGCCAGATAAATACAATCATCCACCCCATAAGGATGTAGAGCAGCACATGCAATAGTCCGTAGCGCCCCCAGAAGACCAACTTGAAAATAATACCGAACACCGTGAAACTCCATGCCCCAATCAGCACGGCGTTGCCAGCGGTTCCACCGACCGTCAGCATGATTGGAGTGTAGGTACCGGCTATAAGCATGTAAATGGTACTGTGATCCATAATACGGCACACACGCTTGAACACCGGCCCCCGAGCCAGGTGGTAAATGCTCGACGACGAGTAAAGCAGAATCATTGAGCCGCCAAAGACAGCCGCCCCCACAAGACTCCGGGTGCTGCTGCATTCCGTAGCCGCCTGCTGCAACAGCAGAATCGTGCCCACCACGCTCAGCAGCGCCCCAAACAAGTGTGTGAAACCGCTCGCAAGGTCATCTGCCCGGTCAAAGTTTGAGTGCAAGGTTATGTGTTGAATGAAACGATCACGCAGCGAAAGCTCTTGGTGCATATCTCTCGTTAACTCCTTTGTCTCTACTTGATGTCTCTACTTGATGTCTCTACTTGATACCGATGGTCCAGAGGTGCCGGGCGCTCCATGGCAGTGCGCCGGACTGTCCTGTCCGTGGGCGTACTCCCTTAACTCAGTTCGATGACAGTATACACTCAAAACGCGGGAGCACAAAACAGTCGATGCGTAATCCTGGAGCTTTTTCATTGTGGGAGCTGCGGCTGAATGCCGACA